>URZF01000069.1 GCA_900552255.1 uncultured Eubacteriales bacterium
AGACGGCTAAGCTCCGCTTTGCTGAGATTCAGATTTCTTTCTTCCGCATATTTTGCCGCATAGCCGTATGCGGTTTTATCGGCGATGCCGCCGATCGTACCGGCGCGGAATACGTTTTCGGCGCCGAACAGCTCTTCCGTATATTTATGTACTTTTCCTTGAACCTCGCCGGAAAAATTGAGGTCGATATCCGGGGATTTATCCCCATAAAAGCCGAGAAAGGTTTCAAACGGGATATCATGACCGTCGCCCTTGAGCGACGCGCCGCAGCGCGGACATTTCTTATCCGGCAGATCGAAACCGGAGCCATAGGAGCCGTCCGTAATGAATTCGGAATATTGACAGGACGGACAATAATAATGCGGAGGCAGAGGATTGACCTCGGAAATACCCGCCATGGAAGCGACGAAAGAGGAGCCTACCGAGCCGCGGGAACCGACAAGATATCCCTGCTGCTCGCTGTACCACACAAGCTTTTGGGCGATCATATAAAGCACGGCAAAGCCGTTTTTGATGATAGAGGTGAGCTCCTTATCGAGCCGCGCTTCCACGATTTCCGGCAAAGGATCCCCGTACAGTGACTGTGCGCGCTCGTAGCAGATCCGGCGCAGGTCCTCCTCCGCACCCTCCATTTTCGGCGTGAACGTGCCGTCCGGAAACGGGCGGATTCCGTCCTCGATCATATCCGCGATCTTGTTGGTGTTGGTGACGACGACCTCATATGCCTTCTCTTTGCCGAGATAGGCAAATTCTTCAAGCATTTCATCGGTTGTACGAAAATAAAGCTCGATATCGCGGTCTGCGTCGTCGTATTTCATGCCGGCAAGCAGGATTTTTCGGTAAATTTCGTCGGTTTTATCGAGAAAATGCGCGTCGCATGTTGCAACGACCGGCTTTCCGGTCTCCTCGCCGAGCTTTACGATCGTTCGATTGAGCTTGCGAAGCTCTTCTTCGTCGCGTACCGTTCTGTTGGCGACCATGAATCGGTTATTGGAGATCGGCTGAATTTCAAGATAATCATAGAAATTCGCGAGAGAGACAAGCTCGTCCCACGGTTTTCCTTCGAGAACCGCACGGTAAAGCTCTCCTGCCTCGCAGGCGGAACCAAGGATGAGGCCTTCCCTATGGGCTTCCAGCACTGTTTTGGGAATTCTCGGACGCTTTTTATAATATTTCAGGTAGCTGTATGAAATCAGCTTGTAAAGGTTTTTCAGCCCGGTTTTGCTCTTCACAAGCAGGATCATATGATAAGAGCTGAGCTTTAAGGGATCCGTATGGTCGGACATCGCCTCGGACATCTGCGCGGGTGTGGATATCCCGTCATTTTCGAGCTTCGCCACCATCCGATAGAAGATTCGGGCGCACATTTCGGCGTCGTCCGAGGCTCTGTGATGGTTGAAATCGCCAAGTCCGAAGTATTCCGCAACCGTATCAAGCTTATGCTTTTTCAGATCGGGATTGACAAATCTCGACATGGATACGGTATCCAAATATGCATTGGTAAACGGCAAATTGTGATCTGTCGCCGCTTTTCGGATAAAGCTGATATCAAAAGAGGCGTTATGTGCGACAAGCATGCGATTACCGATGAAATCGAGAAAGCTTTTGATGGCTTCTTCCGTTTTCGGGGCACCCTTGACCATCTCATCGCTGATCCCGGTAAGCTTTGTGATTTCCTCCGGAATCGGCGTTTCCGGATCGACAAAGGTGTTGAACACCGAAAGGACCTCGTCGTTTTTGACGAGCACCGCGCCGATTTCCGTGATTTTGCAGCTGAGCGGTGAAAGTCCGGTCGTTTCGATGTCAAAAACGACAAATTCATCGTCAAAGGTAACTCCGCTGTCGCCGTATATCGCCTTTGCTTCATCGTTGACGTAATATGCCTCCAAACCGTAGAGCACCTTCATGCCGAGCTTTTCCGCGGCTTTCATCGCCTCTTGGTAGCCTTGAACGTTGCCGTGGTCGGTGATGGCGACCGCACGATGTCCCCATCTGTGCGCCGTTTTTACGGCGACATCCGGCGGGATGATGGCGTCCATCTGAGACATATTGGTATGTAGGTGCAGCTCCACTCGCTTTTCCGGCGCATAATCCATGCGTTCGATTTTTTTGATCCGCATAACCGCTGCCGGATTTATGATGAGCTCTCCGTCAAAATCGGCGTCATAACGCAGCGTTCCGAGAACAGCGACCGACATGCCGACGGAAAGCGCCTGATAGTCCTCGCGTTCGCTGTCGGAGGCCGTCGTCCGGAGCATGACGCTTCCTTCATAGTCGGTTATGGAAAATTCCACGCGATATCGTCCTTTTGTTTTTCGTTCGCTGATCTCGATATCGATGATTTCACCCACCGCGGTGATTCTTCCCTGCGGTCCCGTCATCGATATGATGGGGGCCGGTTTTATCTCAAACGCTTGTCCGATCAGCGGAATCGCGTCTTTCAGGTCAAATACGGAATAACCGATGTGCAGATGTCCGTCCTCGTCGGTAAGCATTTTTGCCGGCGTATCATAGACGCTGGGGCGTTTTCCTGCCGGAGCGGAAAATGAGGCGCTTCCAAAGCTTTCTTGCGAGAAAGTGTCCCGGCGGCTCGCTCTGAGCTTCATAAGCTCGCTTTTTACATCATTCTCTCCGCGCGGCACATAGCGCTCCGACTTTTTGAATCGGATCTCATATTCTATCCCGAACTCTCTGTAAATGATGTCGGCAATTTTCTTACCGACATGGTTGTATTCGATAAATCCGATGCCGCCCTCTCCGAACATGATTTCAATTTCTATCTGATGACCGTCAAAGGAAGGCGTATATTCCTGCAAAAAGCTTTTTGATATAATATTGGTACGGTAGGCCTCCTCCATGATTTCCGAGAAATAAGCCTCCGTAAAAAGCTCTTTCGGATATTTGGGAAACAGTCTGACCGAGCGGAGCACATAGGCTTTGCCGATATCGTTTTCCAGCTTGTATAGCTTCGCCTTGGGAATCAATATGTCGCTTGTAAAATCCAGCTCCACCATGCGGAGATTTTTATCCACACGCATATTTCCTTTTAGAAAAGCTTTTTCCATCAAGCGCCGGTTTTCCCCGTCCGGCAGATATCTTGTGAATACCTCAAGCAGCGTTTTTGACGCCATTTCCCAGTGTCTCCTTTACTCCAAGTTCGCAAATTTTCTGATTTCATCGACGAGCTCGTCCACAATGTTCCGTTCGTTTATGCGGCGAATGATTTTCCCGTGAGAAAACAAAACGGCCTCACCCACAGCGCCTGCGATCCCGATATCCGCCTCCGCCGCTTCTCCGGGACCGTTTACCACGCAGCCCATGACCGCGACGGTCATTTTCCGGTCGATGTGCAGCGTCGATAGTTTCTCCTCGAGCTCTTCACAAATCCGAATCAGATCGATTTTTGTCCTGCCGCAGGTCGGGCATGAGATGATATTGATATAATTTTCCGAGGAGAGCCCACAAGCCCTCAGGATGGCCTTGGCGGCCTCAATTTCTTGAACGGGGGAATCCGTCAAGGAGACGCGGATCGTGTCTCCTATCCCCTCGCAAAGCAGCGTACCGATGCCAATCGCCGACTTCAACATTCCTATGTTCCCTCTTCCCGCCTCTGTGACGCCGAGATGGAGGGGATATTCACAAGAGGCTCCCACGATTCTGCTTGCTTCAATCATTGTCATGACATCGCTTGATTTGATGGAAATGACAATATCGGAAAAGTCGTATTTTTCGAGCAATTTCGCGTGATAAAGCGCGCTCTCCGCAAGCGCTTCGGGCGTCGGAGCGCCGTATTTTGCAAGGATATGCTTTTCAAGCGAGCCGCTGTTGACGCCGATCCGGATCGGGATGCCCCGTTTCCGGCATTCGTCGGCGACCGCCTTTATTTTTTCCTGCGAGCCGATATTTCCCGGATTGATTCTGATTTTATCGATACCGGAGGAAGCCGCCTCCAACGCGATGCGGTAATCAAAATGGATATCCGCCACAAGCGGTATTCGGATATCGCTCTGTTTCAGTCTGTAAATGGTTTTGCACGCCGCGATATCAGGGACAGCGAGCCGCACGATATCGCAGCCGGCGGTCTCAAGCGCTTTGATCTGCCTATATGTCGCGTCATAATCATGCGTGTCCGTGTTCGTCATAGATTGAACCGTGATAGGCGCTTCGCCGCCTATCACGGTTTTTCCCACAAGAACCGTATGGGTTTTTCTTCTTGATATCTTGATTTCCATATTTCTATTGATTCACCATCGTGAAAATATCTTTTCCCGTGATCACAAGCATTAAGAGCAGCAGCAGCGCCATGCCCGCCGCATGGATATACCCTTCGATCTTCGGACTGATGGGTTTTCTGCGGATTCCCTCGATGATGAGAAAGACGATTCTGCCGCCGTCGAGCGCGGGAAAAGGCAGAAGATTCATACAGCCGAGATTCATTGCCAAAACGACGAAGAGATACCAAAGATTGGAGCTGTCTTTATTTTCGACCGCGTCCTGCGCATAGTCCGTGATCACACCCGTGATCCCGACGGGTCCGGAAAGCTGCTGGATTCCGTATTTGCCGGTGATCAGATCATATAGAGAATCATAGACCATTCTGACCGTCATGACGGACTGCCAAAAGGAATTTTTGATAACAGAACCGATATTTTTGGTATCCAATACCGGATAAAAGTCACGCATGCCGAAAGCCACGCCCTGCTCGACGGTTGTGGGGAAAACGACATCTTCGAGCACGATTTTCTCTCCGTCCCGAATGACCGTGACATCGACCGGTTTTACGCCATAGCGGCTGATTTTATAATTCATGTCATAAAAAACATGGACGCGGTGGCCGTCGATGGAGACGATCGTATCTCCCTCCATCAGTCCCGACTGTTCCGTTGTCGCTCCTTCGGCAAAGCTGCGAACGGTAGTCGTGCCGATGTTTTTCGCACACATCACAAGGATCAGCATGACGATGAATCCAAGCAAAATATTGGACAGGGAGCCTGCGGCGGTGATGATAATGCGCTGCCATACGGGCTTTTTCCGCATAGAACCCTCGTCGTCCGATTCTTCATCCTCGCCTGCCATGCTGACAAATCCGCCGATCGGCAGCAACCGAATCGAATATGCGGTATCCGTTTTTTTCGATTTTTTGGAGAACAGCTTCGGACCCATTCCGATGGAAAACTCATAGATTTTCACATGAAAGAGCCTAGCTGTGAGAAAATGTCCGAGCTCATGGACAAAAATGAGTGCGCCGAATATCAGAATGGCGATAAGGATATATAGCAGCATAAAAACTCCGTTTCTCCGCCTTATGACGGAAAATTATGATCGTTTAAATCGCTGATTTCACCGCTTCCCGAACGGATAGATTGGTTTCTTCTATCTCGGAAAGCGTTGGGTTTGCAAGATTCCGATAGGAACGAACGGTATTTTCAACAATATCAAAAATATCTGTGAATCGAATTTTCCGATTCAAAAAGAGCGCGACCGCTTCTTCATTTGCGGCATTCATGACGCATGGCAGAATGCCGCCCGCTTCAGCCGTTTCCTCCGCAAGCGCGAGCAGTGGGAACGCTTTTCTGTCCGGTTCAAAAAAGGTGAGCTTACCAAGCTTTGCGAAATCAAGCGGCTCACAGGACGAGTCCAGTCGTTCGGGATAGGTGATCGCATATTGGATCGGCAATCTCATGTCGGAGGCACCGAGCTGAGCGATCACCGCTTTATCATTGTATTCCACCATGGAATGTATTATGCTTTCTCTGTGAACGACGACTTCGATTTTATCAGGTGAGATATCGAATAGACGCATCGCTTCGATCACCTCAAGCCCCTTGTTCATCAGCGTAGCACAGTCCACCGTGATTTTAGCCCCCATTTTCCATGTGGGATGTCCGAGCGCGCGCTCCACGGTGACTTCGCATAGCTCATCTCGCGTCATACCGAAGAAGGGACCGCCCGAACAGGTAAGCAGAATCCGGCGGATATCTGCGCTCTTTTTTCCCGCAAGACACTGAAAAATCGCGCTGTGCTCACTGTCGACCGGAATGATCTCACATCCGTTTTTCACGGCGGCCGCCATGACAAGCTCGCCTGCCGCGACGATGGTCTCCTTGTTGGCCAGCCCGATCCGAGGAAAGCGTCGGACAGCGGCAAGCGTAGGACGCAGCCCTGCAAAGCCGCTGAGGGCGTTGATGCAGACATCGGAGGAAAGCGCTTCTATCATTTCACAGATGCAGTCCCTGCCGGAAAGAACCGTTGTATCGGTGTCCCTGACGGCAATTCTGAGAGATTTCGCGGCAATCTCGTCTCCGATTGCGGCATATTTGGGCCTGAAAGCGCGGATCTGCTCTTCTCCAAGCCGGACATTGCTCCCGAAAGCGATGGCGTCCACTTTGAGGCCGAGAAAGCGCGCTACATCCAGCGCCTGTGCTCCAACGGAGCCCGTCGAGCCCAAAACGGTGATATGTTTCTTTTTGATATCCATAATTTCTTCAATTTCTTCCGTAATTTCTGATATTTATCCGAAAATATGTATCGTACTCGGCAGCAAAAGCGTGGCTCCGTATATGACAGGAGCGACCGCTATAATGGAATCAAAACGATCCATGACGCCGCCGTGCCCAGGAAAGATGAAGCCGAAATCCTTGATGCCTTGTTCTCTCTTGATATAAGAGGCGATCAAATCTCCCAGCTGAGACACGACGGCGATGACGACGGCAAGGATCAAAAGCGCAATGTAATTGACGGAGACGGAAAAGCATTTATCCAAAATAAGACCGTAAACTGCATATCCAATCACACACCCGAACACGCCGCCGACCGCGCCTTCTACGGTCTTTTTCGTTGAGAATTTTGCCCGATACTGCGTCGATCTCATAATCGTAATCGAACTTATCTGCGTGGAACTCAACCTCATACTCTGCAACACCGTCGTCAAAGTCGAATGTTACCTTAACTCTCTTTGCGTCGGCTTCCTTTACACCTGCATGCTTGAAAGCGATTGCTTTTGCGTCTGCCTTGCTGATGTACTCCTGATCCGGAGCGGGAGCATCAACACCGAAGATATCCTTCTCAACCTTGAGAATCTTGCCGTTCCTGGCATTGATTTCGTAGTTGTACTCGCATCTGTCAAAATAGAACTCAACTTCATAAACAGCGATTCCGTCTTCGCGGTCGAATTCACATTTAATGAATGATGCCTTGTCTGCCGTGATGCCTGCGTGGTTGAGTGCGATCTCCGTTGCCTTGTCCTTGCCGATATAGCCTGCAGCAAAAGAGCTTGTTGCGAACACACCTGCAAGAATCAGGCACGCCATAACTACCGAGATGATTTTTTTGATGTTTTTCATGTTTCATTGTTACCATTGGCAAATCACGTCATTCTCCCACGCTGCCAACGTCGTTTTGGCCAACGCATTCTTGTTCTGGTCGTGGAGTGAGAACAGCTGGCACTTGCGATATAGGAACTCATTCCATGTCTCGCC
>URZF01000070.1 GCA_900552255.1 uncultured Eubacteriales bacterium
CGAGCTGTCCCATATGCGGACGGGGGTTATGCAGGGCGGCCCCGCATTCTGTTGTTGAAATCTATTGCCCGAAGTGTAAGAGCCCGCTTTTGGTATCTTTTGAGAATAACGGGTTTTCTGCGAAAATCATAGAAAATACGGGAGAGCATAAATCCGATCCCGGAGCTGTTTGCTGAAGAGATAAGTTGGACTTGAATTCTGTCAAGAGGAACCTGGCAAATTGGTAAGACGCATTTTGCGCGCTGCCTTTTTGCCGGGTTCTTTTTTGTCGGAAAATTTTTTTAATCCGGACATTCCTTGTCCGGGTTGTGCTCTAAAATGTCGATCGGAAAGGAGGTGAGTGCTCTTTTATGGGAACTGCCGAACGACGCAGTGAAATTCTAAAAATCCTTTGCCGGCGCAGACATGAGACCGTGCCGCGGCTGGCGGCGGAGCTCGGTGTTTCCGAACGGACGATACGAAGAGATATCGAGGCGCTCAGTCTCACGGCTCCGCTTTATACGCAGCAGGGACGGTATGACGGCGGCGTTTATGTGATGGACGGCTATTCGGCCGACCGCATGTATTTTGCGGAACGCGAAACGGCCGTCATGCGCCGTCTCGTCGCGGACGCGGAGGCCACGGGATATTGCAGGCTCGACGCGTCGGAGCTTCGCATCCTGAAAGAGCTGCTCGCCGCCTATTCCAAGCCAACCGTGGATACGGAAAATGAAAGGAGATCCTATGAATCAAAATGAAAAAGAACTGGTATTGACGCTTTGCCGGTTTCAGAATCCGAATCGAAAAGCGCTTTTGGAGCTGATCGGGAAAGGGGCGATGACATCCGCCGTTCTCGGCGAGCTGTTTTGGAACAGAGCGGCAGGTGTGGCCTGTGCCGTGCTCGAAAAGGAAGAGCTGATGCCGCATGTGCCGCGCGAGGCGCGGACCGCTCTGCACGGCGCCCGCACGCAGAATCGGGAATACAACCGGAGTTTTTTCCGGTGTGTCGGAGCGCTGCATGACGCGCTGCGCTCCTGCGGTGAGCATTATGCGATGCTGAAAGGCGCATATCTCTGCGGCAAATATCCGGAGGGCTGCCGCACCTCCAATGATGTGGATTTGCTTGTGCCGCCCGAATTTTTGTCGGAGATCGGGGAGGCGCTTCTGCGGGACGGCTACCGTCAGGGCGCGGTCCAAAACGGGGAATTTATCCCGGCAAAGAGGGAGGAGATCATTCGCTCTCGTATGCTGCGCGGGGAAACGGTGCCGTATATCAAAGAGGTGAATCTGCCGTATCTGCGTCATTTTGAGGTAGATATCAATTTTTCCCTCGATTACAAAAACGGCAGATCGGAGCTTGTCCGCGAGCTTGTGGAACGCGCCGTGACGGCAAAGACAGGCGGCGTGGAAATCCGAACGCTTGCCCGCGACGATTTTTTCCTGCATCTTTGCGCGCATCTTTATAAGGAGGCGACGACCTATCCGTGGATTCGGATGAAACGCGATATGACGCTTTATAAGTACATCGACCTCTATATGCTGCTCTATGAAACGACGACGTCGGCGGCAGATGAGATCGCCGCGCGTGCGCATGCGCTGGGGCTTGGCACGGAATGTTATTTCGCGGTGTCGGAAGCTGTGAATCTGTTTGGCGACGAGAGCGGCGCCGGCACGCGTATTCTTCGCGGACTGCCCGACGTCGATACGAACGGACTGTTTTCGGTGATCTCGCCGGAGGAGAAAAAGGAATACCGCTATACGGAGCGGGATACCGTGCGCCGTTTTTTCTGTGCCGACCGTGAAAAGCTTTTGGAGGAGGTGGGCGTATGGAAGCCTTGAACATGAAGCCGCATGGCGGAAAAGGGCGTCTTATCACCTTTTGCGGGCTGGACGGCTGCGGAAAATCGACGATGATCCGGCAGGCGGAAGCGTATCTTGTCTTCTTGGGATATCCGGTGTTTTTGACAAAGCAGCCGACGGATTTTGTCCGCCGCTCCGATATTTTCCGAACCTATATGGACGCGGAGAACCATGACGCCTATGATTACCGCAGCCTGTCGCTGCTGGCTGCGAGCGATAGAGTACAGCACGGAAACCGCGTGGTGCTTCCCGCCCTGCTTGCGGGAGAGACGGTCGTCAGCGATCGGTATTTTTATTCCTGCCTTGCCAATCTGCGCGCGAGGGGCTACGAGGACGACAAGTGGATCTATGAGGTGGCGCAGAGTATTCCGAAGCCCGATCTCGCGTTTTTCCTTGACGTTCCGGTCCCGGCCGCCGTCGGCCGTGTCCGCTCGCGTGCGGCGGAAAAAGACCGGTATATCGATATGGAGCTGCAATACCGTCTGCGGGAGGAATATATAGAAATCGCAAAGAAAAACGGCGGGATTCTCTTGTCGACGGAGTGTTCGGAGGCGGAAACCTTTGCAAAGGTCAAGGAAAAGCTCGACGAGCTGTTCTCGATGAAAGCGTCCGTCTCGGATCGGGTAAAGGAGATTTTATCGACGCTTACGGGATGCGGCGATATTCGCGGTGAAAATACGCTGGCGGAGGACTTAGGACTTGACAGTCTTGGCCATGTCGCGCTGATGGTCGAGCTTGAGGAACGGCTGGGCATTGAATTTGAGGAAGCAGACCTCAATCCGTTTGAGCTTGTTACCGTGAACGATGTTCTGCGTCTTGCGGAGAGCTATATGGGAGGTCATGATGAGAACGGAGCTTGAATACAGGGAGCCGCCGTTTTGCGCTTATCATTATATGGCGAGCCATGGGGTCGTCGCGCTGGAAAACCCTGCTGGCATGGTGTGGTTTTATCAGAACTGCACGGGGCTTTCCTGCGGCCGCAGATTTCTCGACGGTTATACCGCGCCGGAGCTTGCCGTCACACGGCACGGGATCCTCGCCAATCCGCATATCGATTCGTATATTGTCAATGCGTGGTTTTGTCCCGGGGACATGCTCAAAACGGCAAAACGGATGCTCGACATGGGGTATTATGTCCTTTTTGATCATGTCGACGACTATTATGTGGAAAGAAAAAGCCTTTTTGGTGAGCGTCATTTCTATCATGACGGATTGATTCTCGGCTATGACGATACGGCGGAGACGCTGACGCTCGCCGCCTATAACGATAAATGGAATTACGGCGTTTTTGAAACGGCGATGGACGGCTTTATGAAGGGGCTCCTCGCCGCGGCGGAGGCCGGCGAGCATCCCAGATTCATCGCCGCGCGGGCAAAAAAGGAGGAACTTTCTCCCGTGGATATTCCCGCTGTGTCCTGTGCAATCGAAGCATATTTGCAAACAGATCCCACTGTATACGACGATGCGGCGCGGGGCGAGGTAAAGGGAACCGACGTTCACCTTTGTCTTGTTCGATATTTGGAGCTGCTGGCGGAAGGCGGGATTCCCTATGAAAAGATGGACTGGCGCGTGATGCGGCTGCTTTGGGAGCAGAAAAAATGCCTATGCGGCTGTATCCGAGCGGTCGAGCGGGCGCTTTCCTTCTCGGACGAGGTAAGCCGGTCTTATCAGGCGGTCGTGGACAGCGCCAATCTGCTGCGCATTCAGTATGCGCGATATCACATGAAGCGCGACGACGCGCTGATCCCGAAAATGACCGCAAGAATGCTAAATATTAAAGAGAATGAAGTCTTGCTTCTTGAAAAATTGATGGAAGAAGTGAAAAAAAGGGGGAATGAAGATGCTGTGGGACATATTGAAACGTAAAATGATGGAGTATCCCGATGCGCGTATTCATGAGGGGGAGGCTTCCGTGACCTATGAGGAAGCGATCATCTTTGCGGAAAGCTTCGCGCATGGGCTTATCGCGCCGTGCTATGGAATCTTGTGCGAAAGCGAGCTTTGCGCGGCGCTTGCGGTGCTCTCCTGTCTTGCGGCGGAAAAAACGGCGGTGCCGTTGTCCTATCGGTACGGAGAGGCGCATTGCAGACGGATTTTGGAGTTTGTCCGCCCCCGCTATATCATCGGAGAAAGGCAGGGCGCGCTTCAGGTCGTTGAGATCGAGAATCAGCGTTACGAGGAACCGCCCGAAAGTCCCGCGTTCATTTTGTGTACCTCCGGGACGACGGGCGAGCCCAAGGGCGCGATGCTGAGCGAGGGAAATATTCTCTCCAATGTGCGGGATATCCTGCGGTATTTTCAGCTATCGGCAAAGGACAAGATCCTGATATCCCGCCCCTTGTACCATTGCGCCGTGCTGACCGGGGAATTTTTGGCGTCTCTCATGTGCGGGACGGAAATCCACTTTCTGAATCGATCGTTTGATATGCAGACATATATCCGGCTTGCGGAAAAGGAAGGCATTACCGTCGCCTGCGCGACGCCCTCGTTTTTCCAAATGGTGAGCCGGCTTGCGGGAAAAACGATGACCGTCTCAAAGCTTGCCGTGAGCGGGGAATGCCTGACAAGGGAGGCGGCGTCAAGGATCCGTAAGGCCTTTCCTGAGGCGGAAATTTATCATGTTTACGGGCTTACCGAGGCCTCTCCGCGGGTCGCTTATCTTGCGCCGGAGCGCTTTGACAGCATGCCGGAGATGCTCTCCCATCCGCTGGCTTCGGTTAAAATGAAAATCGTCGATGGCGCCGGCATCGAGGTGCCGGACGGCGAGGAAGGCGAGCTTATCGTTTCGGGGACGAACGTCATGATGGGCTACTATAAAAATCCGGAGCTGACGGAGCGGACCCTCACGGACGGATGGCTGCATACGAAGGATATGGCGGTAAAAAACGGGGATGGAATGATTCGGATTCTCGGCCGCCGGGACGATATGATTTTGTATGCGGGCATGAATATCTATCCGCGTGAGGTGGAGGACGCGCTGAAAAAGGATGCGCGCGTGGAGGAGGTGCTGGCCTACGGCGTTCCGAATCCGTATTCCGGACAAGCGGTTGCGGTCAAGGTGAAGGGAAAGTTTAAGGATAAAAGCGAAATCGCGGCGCTTTGCCGCGTATGTCTGCCGGTCTATGAGCAGCCGGTGCGTGTGGAGCTTGTGGAAGAGCTTCCCAAGAATGCGTCGGGAAAGGTTTTAAGGAGGGGATGATATGCAGGAAAAGGAATGGAAATGGCTTGTAACCAAAGAACGCTTTGAAGCGCTGCTTCATCTTGCGGAATATTTTGCGCAAACGAAGGGAAGCACGCGGCTTCAGCTCAATCATTATTACGATACGATCGACCGAAAAATAGCGGCTCAGAACATTTGCGTCCGAATCCGTCAGACGGAATCGGGGCTTTTGGGAACGGTGAAAAAGCATGGAGACAGCGGCACAAGCGAGGAGACCGGATTCCGGGTGGAGACGCTTCCGCGGTTTATTACCTATGAGGCTTGCCTTGCGCACAGGCTTGGCGTCCTTGTCACCCAGAGGACGGATTTTGCAGTCGGAGAAATCGCGACGCTTTCGTTCGACAGAAATTTTTATCTTGGGGAGACCGACTATGAAATCGAGCTGGAATTTTTGGAGGAAAAGGAGACCGAAAGCTTGGCGGAATGGTATCGCGCCTGCTTTCCAACCGGCTGCCTCCGCAGCAAATACGAGCGGTTTTTGACGGCGCTTGACCGTCTTGAACGGGAAAGAGAAACGGATAAGCGTGTGATCGGGGAGCGGAATGCACAATGAAAGGAGAACACAATATGGAGAAAAAACAATGTGAAATACTGCAAAAATGCTTGCGGGAGCTCAGAAAAATGACGCTTGCATTGAACGGCTGCATAGAGGATATCGCAAATGCGCTTTATGCGGAGGAAGCCGCGGGCTGCGATTTGGAAAGGGAATGTGAAGAATGTTATTATTACTATCGGGGAGAATGCGCGCTGTGCGGGAAAAGAACGGCGGCGGGGAGGAATGAATATGGAGGTATATGAGAGAAAGGAAATCGCTGCGCTTTTTGAGGATTGGAAGCTGCTTTTGGAAAAGGCGGGAAAGCTTGCGGAGCGGTTGGAGGCACTGATCGACAAAGCTTATCCGACGGACGACGAAGGACCGGGATTCGGATATTGCGCGTATTGCTATGAAGAAAATTGCGACCGCTGTATCAGCCGTCGCCGCATGCAGACGGGAAAGGTGGTATGGGAATGGAAATGACAGCTTATTATATTCCCGTGATCGGAGCGGTCTGCTACGTGGTCATTGAACTGATCAAGCTCATAGCGGGCGGCTCGGAACGGATGAAAAATCTTTATCCGGTGATATCGACATGTCTTGGCACCGTGCTTGCCGTTATTTTCTATTATGCCGAACCGGGAGCGATATCATCGTCTTTTCCGGAGGCAGTGCTGATCGGAATGGCGAGCGGGCTTTCCGCCACCGGCGGCGATCAGATCGTGAAACGACTCGCCGCTTTTTTCCACGGAGACGGCGGGGAAAATCCGGATCCGTGATAGAGAAAGGCGGTGATGAAAATGGGTTCGGTCATATCGATCGTTTTCACGGCCGGCGCGACGGTCGTGAGCGGAATGGTTTTGTTCCTTTTGCAGCGCTTTCTGACGCGGCAGCAGAAAAAAGAGGAGCAGCGCGATGCGGTAAAAACAAAGGAAACCGTACTTCTTTTTCAGTCGTTGAAGGCGCTTGGAAAGCTCTCGGTGGCGAACAGCATCGCACTGCGCGACGGCAGAACAAACGGAGAGCTGGCCGCGGCGCTTCGCGAATTTGAAGAAGCGGAACGCCAGATGTACGATTATCTTGTGTCGTCGCATGCGGAAAATTATTCGGGATAAGGAAAGCGCGGCACTGTGAACGATGCCATATAAAAAAACCGACCGCGGCTCCGGTCGGTTTTATTTTAGAGATAGACGAGGTATGCGCGAAAATAGGGGATATGCTGTTTGATAGCTCTTGCAATCACAGAGCGCGATACATGCTGTTGCTTTTTTGCGATCCGATGCAGGACCGGCGCAGAATTTTATAAACAACAAATCCCGCAAACATGCGATTTGCGGGATTTTGTGGTGATATAAACTTATCTCTTGGAGAACTGCGGCGCGCGGCGGGCTGCCTTGAGTCCGTATTTCTTTCTTTCCTTCATTCTCGGGTCGCGCGTGAGAAGTCCGGCTTTTTTGAGAAGGGGCTTATAGGTCTCGTCCGCCTGAAGCAGCGCCTTGGCGACGCCGTGACGGATCGCTCCGGCCTGACCGGAAATGCCTCCGCCGGCGGCGGTGCAGACGATATCGAATTTGCCTTCCGTGCCGGTGACGGCGAACGGCTGATTGACAATGAGCTTCAGCGTTTCAAGTCCGAAATAGTCGTCGATGTCGCGTTTATTGATGGTGATCGTGCCGGTTCCGGGATAGATGCGGACGCGGGCGACGGATTTCTTTCTTCTGCCTGTGCCGTAGAAATAGGGTTTTGCACTTGTATACATTCTTCTCTACCTTCCTTTCTCAGTCTGCCGTATAGGGAATGGGAAGGGGACGCTTTTTTCGGATGTCCTGCGTCTCGCGCATGTGAAGGATGGGGCAGCGGTGTATGAGGTGCCGAAGG
>URZF01000071.1 GCA_900552255.1 uncultured Eubacteriales bacterium
ATAAAGAACTATATCTTAGTCATGCTTTAACATTTTCAAAACCAACCATGATGCGCGGAGCCGGTCGCTCTCATACCGGCCGGAACGGAGAATATAATGAAATTCAAAGAATTTTGGAAAACCTATAGCCGTGAGGTCGCAAAGCTCTTGACAACACATTTCGCCCTCGCCATCTTCAGCATTCTTTCCACCTCCGCCTTTTTGCTGATACAAACGGAAAGCACAAAAAATCTGCTCTGCGTGCTGATCTGTGTGCTCGTCTTTATCTTCTATTATTACCTTGTCCGCACGCAGATGTGGAATTTAGGTGCCCGAGACAGACTCACAGCCAACGGCGGACGCATGAAGCTAAATCGGCTCACGGGGCTCTACCTCGGGCTCTTGGCTTCGATCCCAAGCTTTATCGTCAACATCATATATCTTGTCAGCTACACCTATCGGGATTACGCCTCCTTTCAGACGCTCCATTCCGTATTCGCCTGCATCGAATTGATTTGGGATGCGCAGGCCATGGGACTGCGCCTTGCGACCGGCTCCCCGTACGCTTATCTCACAGCCTCCATCCTGCCCGCGCTGTTCGCTGGACTTGCCTATTTTCTCGGTACTAACGAATGGAGCCTGTTCGGCCATAAAAAGACCGAAAACTAATCAAAACGAAAAAGGAATTTTTCAAAAGAGAAACATAACCCGCCCGCCGTTTTCATATATCTAAAATAAATACGGAAACGGCGGTGAGTTTTTTGTCACATCATACAACGAAAAAATCGATATTCTTTTTTCTGAAATTCTCTGTATTCTCCCTCTTTTTTATCGCGGTAGCCCTTCTCGTCGGAAACAGGATCGGCGTGGACGACCTCAAAACCCAGACGACAGGAGCGCAGGGAGAGGAAAAAGCCTTCACCATCGTCATCGACGCCGGCCACGGCGGACGCGACGGCGGCGCTTCGGCGGACGACGACGGCACACTGGAAAAGGATCTCAACCTCGCGGTGGCGATGAAGCTTGCCGCACTCATGAAAACGGCGGACGTCAACGTCGTCGTGACAAGAGACTCGGATATCGAGCTCGCCGACCCATCCTCCAAGCACAAAAAGCTGGATGATCTGAACGCGCGCATCGCGATCGCAAGCGAAAATGAAAATTCCATCCTCGTCAGCATCCATATGAACAAATTCCCGGTGTCCAAATACAGCGGGCTTCAAGTATATTACTCCGGCAACAACGAAGGCAGCAAAGCGCTTGCGGATATGATCCAAAACGGCGCCGCCGCCAATCTCGACGAGAAAAACTCCAGAAAAACAAAACCGGCGGGGGATTCCATCTATCTTCTTTCCCATCTTCAGATTCCCGCCGTGCTTGTCGAATGCGGCTTTCTTTCCAACTATGAAGAAAAAGAGCTGCTCAAGACCGACGAATACCAAATGAAGCTCGCCATGAGCATCTATACCTCGGTTATCGAATACATCAGCGAAGACAACAAGTGACGAAAGGCAAAAAAACGGATGAAAAAAACAAAAACCGTCTATGTATGCAGCGAATGCGATTATCAAAGCGCAAAATGGCTGGGACGCTGTCCCGGCTGCGGAAGCTGGAATACCTTTACAGAGGAGACCTATGAAAGCGAGAGCTCGGCGCCTGCATCGTCCGGCGCATCCCGAAGGCAGACCATGCTGGTACGCAGCGCCGGCGATACCGAACCGCAGCCGCTCACCTCAGACGATCTGCCGGAATATCTGCGGCGTTCGACCGGGATCGGCGAATTCGACCGAGTTCTCGGCGGCGGACTTGTGGAGGGCTCCGTCGTGCTGCTTTCCGGCGAGCCCGGAATCGGCAAATCCACGCTGCTCCTGCAAATCTGCGCGAGCCTTGCCGAGGACAGAACGGTTCTCTATGTTTCAGGCGAAGAATCGGCCGCGCAGATCTCCCTGCGCGCCAAAAGGCTCGGCATCAAGGGCGGAGGCATCTATCTTCTGACGGAAACGAACGCGGAAAAAATCCTTTCCCATGCAAAAAAGCTTGCGCCGGACATCATCATCGTGGATTCCATTCAAACGATGTATCACAGCGAAAGCAACACCATCCCGGGCAGCGTGACGCAGATACGGGAGTGCGCGGGCGTATTCATCAACAAGGCGAAAACGGACGGCACCTCCGTGATTCTCGTCGGGCATGTCAATAAGGAAGGCAGCATCGCGGGCCCGAAGGTGCTCGAACACATGGTCGACACTGTGCTGTATTTCGAAGGAGAAAGCCGGCAGAACTGCCGCGTGATCCGCGCGATCAAGAACCGCTTCGGCTCCACCAACGAGCTCGGCGTATTTGAAATGACCGATGCGGGGCTGCGCGAGGTGGAAAGCCCCTCGGAGCTGCTGCTGGCCGACCGTCCCGAGGGCGTATCCGGCAACTGTGCCGTGTGCGTAATCGAGGGGACGCGGCCGCTCGTTGCGGAAATCCAGGCGCTTGCGACCTCGACGGTATTTCCCTCTCCAAGGCGTATGTCCACCGGTATCGACTACAACCGGGTATCGCTCATCCTCGCCGTCCTTGAAAAACGGCTGGGACTGCGCTTCTCCTCCTCCGATGTGTATATCAACGTCATCGGCGGCATCAAGATCGAAGAAACCGCCTCCGACGCCGGCATGGCGCTCGCCATGATATCGAGCATTCGGGATATCCCCGTACCGGACGACGTCATGTGCATCGGGGAGCTTGGACTCTCCGGTGAAATACGCGCCGTATCCCGCGTGGAACAGCGTGTGCGCGAGGGCGAACGGCTGGGTTTTGCCAAAATCGCTGTTCCAAGCCGGAATTTAAACAAAACCGAGCTGAAAACAAGGTCCGGGACCATTCTTGTTCCCGTGAAAACGGTATTCGATCTCCTGCCTTTGTTAAAACAAAAATAAAATACCGCAGGATTCCCCATTTCATCATGAGGGATCCTGCGTTTTTATTGGAATTTATAAATGGAAACAAAGAATCCGCCATTAGACAACACATGCCGTAACCATCTCGCGCCAATAAGGGACATTTCCCCCGTCGTTCGGCAGCACCGCCTCGGAAAGCTCCTCGATCCCATCGATCTCTCCGTCGCAAAAGGCGAGAAGTCTCTCCCGACAGCTTTTGACACGCTGCATCAGCCCCCCAAGCCTTGCGTCCTGTATTTCAAAGCCGTAGGTCTTATTGACCGTATACCACTGTGTGCGAAACGCCCGATAAAAAGCGTCCAGCCGCGACAAAAGCGCCGTGTACTCATTCTCGGCAAGACGCCGCAGACCGCTCTTGTCTCCCGCCGCATAAAGCGAGCGCGTCTTGTCCGCAAGATCAAATTTGATCGCCAGCGCGTCGCAAAGACAAGCCATCGAATCAAACAGATACCGGAACGCATGTCCCTCTTCCGCCCGGCGATGCAGACGCTCGGCATATTCACGGTAAACGCTTCCGTCCGCGCCCTCGGCGTTGAGACTCAGAATCGCAAGGAAGCAATCGTCGTATAGGCGATTTTTGCTGTAATTCGCAGAGCCGACCATCTTATCCTCGCCAAAAATATGGTTGGGAAGATCCAATTCCAGAAAAGCGTCGTATTCTTCCCCGACGATCGCGCGGAATTTTTCCTTCATTTCCGCCTCCGACATCCCCTCGGCGACGGCCGCGGCGTGCATCAGCGCCGGAAGCGCCGAAAAATATGGGCATTCGCCGCCGTCGTCACCCCACATCGTGAAAAATACATGACGGATCCCATGGCGGACACAGGCCGGGATCGCAAGCTCGTTGCGGCGAATACTGAGTCGGGAATGCGGTGCAAAGCCGCCCCACACCCATGCGCCTCCCGCAAACCAAACCTTATCGGAAAGCTTCTTCGAGGAGAGAATCATGTGATCATAAAATTCAGCCGTATCTGCATAATAATCCCAATACACCATCGTGACATCCGCCGGGACCTTTTCGACAACCTCCTGCGGGAAATCAAGCTCACGGTCGATAAAATAGCCGCCGTGGGCAAGACGGAAAAACATATCCTCCCACATCATCGGCTCATAGCCGTGCTTACGGGCGATTTCGCAAACCTTATTCAAATGCCGGAGCAAAAGCTCATATCGGTCACAGAAACCGTGCTCGTCCAAGTATCTGCCAAGCCCCACGCGATGCGCCTCATCCATCCCGATGTGGATCCGACGGGAACGGAAGCAGGTCGAAAGAGATGCAAACATATGGTCGATCAGCTCATAAGTTCTGTCGTTATCCAAAAGAAGAATATCGTCACAGTCCTGAATCCGCCGGTATTCGCGCCAGCGGAACGCCGCATTCAGATGTGCCAGCGTTTGAACGCACGGAACAAGCTCGATCCCGACGGACGCCGCATATTCGTCGAGCTCGCGCAGCTCCGAGGTCGAATAACGGCCGCGCTTATAGCCGAAATACGGCTCGTTTTCCACCTCATACGTATCCTCGGTATAGAGCATCGCCAAATTGTATCCCATTTGGGATAGGATATCAAAAAAACGCTTCAAGCCCGCCACATTCGGCACCGCGTTGCGGGAACAATCGATCATGACGCCAAACGAATCAAAATTTTTCATACCTCAGCCTCTTCCTAAAATTTTCATTCACAAGTATAACAGAGTCTCCTAAAAATGTCAACGGAAAAAGGTCGTTCCTGCCAAATATGTTTTCTTCCCGCAGACGAAGAAAAACCGAAGCGGTATCCCGCTCCGGTTTTCATAAGCTTGCGCAATCTCAAATATTATTCCTTTTTCTTCTTGACCACGACAAGAACCACAACTACAACGATCACAACAACCACGGCAACGATAGCTACAATCGCGCCGGTGGAAAGACCGGACGGGTCCTCTTCGTTAGAAGTCGTTGTGCCCGCCGTATCCGCCGTCGTCTCCTCAGGCGTGGTAACGGGAGGATCCGTCTCCTCCGGAACGTCGTCTTCATATTTCGCGTAAATCGTGACGGCATCCGTGGAATCGACCGTCTTGGAGAAATCAAACAGCGTCGTGCAGGCTTCGTCCGCATACCAAACGACCTTCTTGCCCTCCTGCGCCGTCACCACCGGTTCACGGAAGGTTTCGCCGACCGCAGCATATCCCGCCGGATTGACCTTGTCGTTGACAAGCGTCGCGCCCTTGACGATCAGCTGTGCCGCTTTATCGGCCTCTACCCACTTCGCGTAAAGAACCACCTCTCCCGCCTCGCTGGGATTGGAAACCTCATAATATTGAGTAAGCTCCAGATCCGTATACCAGCCGGCAAACACATAACCCTCTTTGTTCATCGGGAATTTTACGACGATCGGTTCGCCGACGGAAACCTTCTGCTCAAAGGCTTTGTCGTTCTCCGTCAATCCGCGGAAGAAAGAAACAAGGCAGACCGAGGGATCGACGGGATTCTTTGTGGTAGCATCGCTGTCATAATAGAAATCGCCTTCTTCAAAATGATAAACCACTCGCGTATAATAAAACGTTTTGGATGTCAAGCCGTCAAATATGCCGGCATATTTCCCGTCCGCATCCGTCTGAACGTCGATCGATCTCAAGATGTTGGAATAATCATATTTATCGGAAATCTGCAGGGTGACACCCGTCAGTGTCTGTCCCTTGGTATCCGTGATCTGCCCTCTCATCGTCAGACTGTCCGATGTTACGACAGTGCCTCTCGCATCGGTCGGGAAATCTGCCGTTTTCGTGCCGGTAACCTTGATTTTCATCTCGTGTCCGGCATCCGACAGAATTTCGATTTTCAGCTGGAAGAAGTCATTCCAAACCTCACCGAGCGTAGTATGCCAAGTCCCGCTCCACGGGAACGCATAATCCTCGCAGTTAAAGACCTGTCCTTTCACGCCGAATACACCGGAATTTGCCGGGAAAACAAGGTCAGCGCCTTCCTTTCTCGGCGCAAGTGCGGCAACGCCGATATCGGCGCCGTCGTTGCCTCCGCTGCCAAACAGCGTAGCGTAGTTTTCGTCGACATGCCAGATGATGATGCCCCTCGTTCCGTCATAATTCGTCTCACTGTCAA
Organism: uncultured Eubacteriales bacterium; assembly: GCA_900552255.1. Classification (GTDB taxonomy): domain Bacteria; phylum Bacillota; class Clostridia; order Oscillospirales; family CAG-272; genus QALR01. Next base: position 6,025 of record URZF01000071.1, read on the forward strand.
AATGAGCCGAACTGTTGTCGAAATAACGGTTTTCAATCAGATAATATTCGTTGGGATTCGGTGTTTCGATCTTCAGTATGTTGTATTTTCCCTCCGTGCTCTGACGGGAATAAAGCGTATACTCTCCGTCGGCAATCGTTGTGCTGGGATAGAAATTCAGCGCGGTCAAATGAAACGGATCAAGATAGGAGGGACTTTCTCCCGTGGCCTCTCCCGTATTTTTACCGGCAGAACCGTTGCCGGCCATGACGGAAACCTTGCCGGCCGGAGAGTTGGCGCCGCCCCAGCTCTTGCTGGTATAGAGGTCAACCGTTCCAAGATAGTGGGCAAGCTCGTGGCAGAAGGTGCCAACCGTCAGCGGTGTCGTGTCGCTCATCATTTCACCGACCTTGATATAGCCGCCCGACATGGAGACTCCGCCCGCAGTCAACGTGGAGCCTATATAAAAAGCGTGATTGTTGGGAGTTTTGGTCGAACGTGTCGCCTCATAACCCGCGCAGATAAAGGCAATTGCGAGCTCGTCTTTTTCCACCGATCCGCTTCCGTCGACGTCAAAGGATTTAAAATCCACGAATTCAGCGGCGGCGGCAATGGCCGCGCCGACCTCGCCGCGGTTTGTCCCGCCCGGATGATTTGTATTGACTGTCACCTCGACGATACCGTCGTTCGCCACGTTTTTATGGCTTGCATCCACATAATTTTCCGCAGCCGGCACAAAACCGTCCTACCGATTCGGCTACGCTACAGCGGCAGTTCAGCAAACTGGGCGATACCATTTATATGCTCCAAAGGCTGACAGCTGTCTGTGACGGCACCTCCATGCTGCCAGCTTCTGCCTGGAATGCCCTGCGGCGTGCCGGAACAGCTGCAATGGATGCTGCACGAATCCAAGTGCATACCCCATCTTATTCGGTTGTGCCGCAGTCGTTCCACCCCCTGCTGCATGAAACACCGACTCCGCAAAAGGCACCTGCTTTTTGGGTGCAGCTGCGCACAGTACCAGAAGATTGTTCCTTCTGGCTTCAACAAGAACGGGTCGCTTTTCTGATGCTGCCCTTGGAACAATTGCTAACAGCAGAGCTGCCACAGGCAGATCGGGCGCGCATCCTGCTGATTCCGCCTCGCTTTACACCCGATCACGCAGAACAAACGCTGCGTCAGCAATTACAGACACTGGCACAAGCTGGCTATCAACATTTATATTGTCAGAATGTGGCACATCTGCGCCTTGGTAAACAATTACAATTCCACTGTCATGGTGGAACCGGACTGAATTTGACCAATCCCCTGGCACTGTCTGCCTATCCCATGGCGGATGCCACCCTTTCTCCGGAGCTGACACTTTCACAGACACGTGCCTGTGCCGGCTCGCTTCCAATTGGAATCTATGGATACGGATATTTCCCGGTTATGTTGATGCGCAATTGTCCCGTTCGGGAAGAAGT
>URZF01000072.1 GCA_900552255.1 uncultured Eubacteriales bacterium
TTCATCTGCAAGAGCAGCGAGCACATTTTCCGGAATTTCTTCACCGTTTGCCGTATCCACTACCTGAACAGGCTGTCCGTCTATGGAGTATGCAAACAGCAGAATATCAAAATATGGGGTGTCTGTGTAAGCATAAACGCCGCATTTTGATATGTCCTTATCGGATCTTGTTTCGATATCAATTGTAATCATGTTTATCTCAATTACCCACCCAAGCATAACGCCTAGCTGTCCGCCCAGCTATCTTAGTTCAGAAAATCCTCGTCTTCTACGGTTGTGAAGTCGTCCTCTGCACGGCTGTGACCGCCCAGCGGCTCGCCATCCCGAAGCTTCTGGATGTTCTGCAAGCCGCAGGCAATGCCACGGGATGTTTTGGTGTTGAACGCATAGAAGGTGATGCTGGCTCTGCCATAGACACCGCTGTAAATCTCGCTGTGATCTAAAATCTGCTGGCAGGCAGCGTCCACGATGCCCGGAGCAGTGATGGAATTGGCATTGACGAAATAGCTGTTGGCATACGCTTCATCGTCTGGTCGCTCCAAATCACCATCCCGAAGCGGGGTCTTGAGAGAAGTCAGCGGTGGAACGGACTTGCTGTTGCCTTTCAACTTGCCCTGCCCCTCCTCGTAGGCAGCCTGAATGGCAGCACGAATCTTCTCGATGGTTTTCGTGTCCGACTTCGGAATGATGAGGGAAACGCTGTACTTCGGCTTACTGTTCTCATCCATCGCCTTTGCTTCCCAGAGGTTGGCGTAGCTAAATCTGCATACACCGGTTACTACTTTTGCAGGATTGATATACTTTGCCATAATAAAAACTCCTTTATTCTTTGGAATCTACCTGTGCAGTATTCCACGCAGGTCGTTTGTCTGATAGCGGAACAAGTGTTGGTTTGCCCTGTGGTTTCACAAGCAAATCTCCCAACAATTCTTCAAATTTTTTCTTGTTTAACATGGAGGAAAGGGGCGTGTTCTTTTTTTGCAGTCTTTCCTGAAGAGCATCTCTGACCGCGCGTTCATATTCGGGGTTCTGCGTTTTCGGATAGGGACTTTTCTTGCGTGTCAGGATTTTTTCCGGCAGGTATTCCGCCATTGCGTTGCGCAGAAGCGCCTTCTCCACCTGATTTTCAAATTTGATCTCCCACGGCACGTTGTATACGTATTCCAAAATGCGGTGATCGGCAAACGGGACGCGCACCTCCACGGCCGAGGCCATGCTCATGCGGTCCTTGCGTTCGAGCAGGGAGGTCATGAAGAATTTGACGGAAAGCCATGTGGCAAGGCGGCTTTGGCGCATCGGTTCGGTATCCGTGTCGAGCAGCGGGCAGGCGTCCATGCTTTCCTTGTATTTTGTCCGGATATAGTCATAGCCCTCGCCTGCATGGACGAGGTTGTCGTCAAAGAGGGAAGCGCGCAGCATCGGCTCATGGATCCACGGGAAAAACGGATGGGCGAGCATTTCCGGACGGTAAAACCACGGATATCCGCCGAAAATCTCGTCGGCGCATTCTCCCGAAATTGCCACCGTATGCTGTTCCTTGATCCGCCGGCAGAAATACAGCAGAGAGGAATCGATGTCCGCCTGTCCCGGATAGTCCCTTGCAAGCGCCGCCGTTCCGAGAAGTCCCGCGACCTCTTTGGTGGGAGCGGTCAGAACATGATGGCGGGTGCCGAGATAGTGCGCCATGTAGACGGCGTATTCGTCGTCGCTTTGCGGCTGGAAAAGACTGCTTTTAAAATTCTCGCGGTTGCCCTCGTATTCAAACGAATAGGTGTCGAGCGTCATGCCGTGCTCTCTGTAATATTCCGCCGCAACGGAGCTGATGACGGAGGAATCGAGCCCGCCGGAGAGCAGGGTACACAGCGGTACGTCCGATACGAGCTGACGGCGGATGGCGTCTTTCAGCAGGAAGCGTGTATTTTCGATGATATCGGAACGGCTGTCCCGACATTCGCCGGCCGTGAGCTTCCAATAAGCCTCGACGGAAAGCGAACCATTTTTCCATACCGCCTGATGCGCGGGCTCGATTTCGCAGATCCCCTTGAAAATGCAGCCGATCCGATCGGGGGAAAGGAAGAGAAGCTCCCAAAGACCGATTCTGTCCACCTCAGGCCTGATACCGGGATACCGGAGCAGCGCCTTGATTTCGGAAGCGAAGATGAGCGTTTCTCCCGAGACGGCATAAAACAGCGGCTTGATGCCGAAGCGGTCGCGCGCGAGATAGGTTTCGTCCAGCGCCGCGTCATATACCGCAAAGGCAAAGATGCCGTCGAGCATGGAAGCGCATTTTTTCCCGAAAAGGATATAGAGATACAGGACGACCTCCGTATCGCAGTAGGTTTTGGGCGTGACGCCGTGTTCTTTGATAAGAGCGGTAAGCTCCGGCGTATTGTACAGCTCTCCGTTGTAAACGATGGTGAAGTCGTGTCCCATGTAGCTTCTTGTCATCGGCTGTATGCCGTTTTCGACGTCGATGATGGCAAGCCGGTTGTGTCCGAGAGATACGTTTCCGGAGAGATAGATCCCGTTTTGGTCGGGCCCTCTTGTTTTCATGGTTTCGTTGACGGCGGAAATCACTTCCCGCTGATGTTCTTGATTTCCGCCCAGAATGCCGCAGATCGAGCACATAAAAAGTTCCCCCTTTTCGCGAGAGGCCTTGCGCCTCTCTTTTAAACAATGACAGTATATGAAATTTTTGCAAAAGTCGTGAGATCGTCATGTGACGGTTGATTTTTGCACATTTTATGATATACTGAAAAAACAAAAAATTTAAAAAAATCAGAGAGTGTTTTTTTCGTTTCATTTGTATAATAGACAAAGTCCGAAAACAAAATACAAAATTTAAAATGAAAGCTTTCGGGCTGTCTGCTTGACACATGCTCAAAGCATAGAGAAAGGAAAAAAACAATGAAAAAACTGATTTGCACCATTTTAGCGCTTGCCGCGCTGCTGTGTCTTTTTGCCGCCTGCGGCCAAACGCCGTCGCCGTCCGAAACCACCGGAAGCACGCCATCGGAGACGAAAAATCCGGAGGAAACAACAGCGCCGACGGAGACGACGGGAGCAGAGGATACGACAGATCCGGAGGAAACGACCGAAGCGCCGGAGCCGGCAGAGACGATCGACGATATGGCGCTCATGGATATCCTCGATAAGGTCTATTCGGCCTGCGGAAAGTCGGTAGATAATTTCTACAATACGGAAGTGGATGCGGAAAATCTTTCACGCTATTTCGGCACGGATTTTGACTTTGCGGAAGCTGTGGCCTCGGAGTACATGATTGGCGGCGGATATTCCTTCTGCCTTGTCAGAGTCGATTCCGACAGGACGGAGGAGATCGCGGATTTGATAGAAACGCATGCCGATCCGGGAAAGTGGATTTGCATGTTTGCCGAAGAGGTGACCGTTGCGGTAAACGGCAACGTCGTGATGCTCTGCATGGCGTCGAAGGAAACCTGTCAGGAAATCGAAGCCGCTTTTAAAAATCTGAAATAACCTTTTGAGAGGAGGCGTCTTCTATGGACGGCGAGAGCTTATATCGTCAGTATCTGTTGGGCGAGAAAACGGCTTTCGACGGAATTGTGGAGCTTTACCGTGAAAATCTGATTTTTTTTATCAACCGCTATACCGGCGATCTCGACGCCGCCGAGGATTTGTCCCAAGACGCCTTTTTGGAGCTTTTGCTTCATCCGAAACGATATGATTTTCGGGTATCGCTCAAAACCTATCTTTTTACGATCGCGCGCAACAAAGCCTTCAATTATCTGAAAAAACGGGGGAGAATCGTATACTCCGATGAAGAGACTGCCGAGAGGTCGGAGGAATACCGCTCCTTTGAGCAGGAAATGTTGAAAAATGAGGAGAAGCGGACGTTATACAAAGCAATTGCGGGGCTTCCCCAGGACTATGCTACGGTCATTCATCTGCTTTATTTTGAGGGAATGTCATATTCGGAGGCGGGAGCCGTCATGAAGAAATCCCGTAAGCAAATCGAGAATTTGGTTATGCGGGCAAGGTCTGCCTTGCACACAACAATGGAAAGGGAGTGGTCATACGGATGAAAACACCGGAGGAATATAAGCGCACGCTTTATGAGAAGCGCGACCGGCTTTTGTCGGAACGGAAAATGACAAGAAGAAGTATGATTCTTTCTTTTTCCTCGGCAGCGGCTTGCCTTTTGATCGTTTTTTCCGTTCTGCTTTCACCGGGCGTCGATTTGTTTCACTTGAAGAATAAGGATGCTTACGTGAAAAGAATTATGATCGAGGCAGACGGAAAGGTGATCCGAGATTATGAGGACAAAAAGACGGTTTTGGCTGTCGACGAAATGCTTTCTCAAATGTCATTGGCGGAAGAGATGCCGTCCGTGCGGGACGAAGAGCTGCTCTATACCGTCACCCGGATCGATTCAAACGGAGGTATGACGCTCTCATATTATGTCGAAGCGGGAAATAAAATCAAGCCGTCCGGTATCGGTATAGAGGCGTTCTCCGCTTCCATGAGCGATATTTTGGCAAAGTATCCGTAAATCATGCGCAAAATAAAATCTCCCCGCCGTATCGGCGGGGAGATTTTCTGACTGCGCTGTATATGAGCTTATTCTTCCGTCAAAATCCTCGGAGCGGTCATGATGCCGGTCGGATAGAGCATATATTCATCCGTCCAAAATCTGCCCTTTGTGCGCCATGCGCCGTTTCCTGCCCACGGGATGTTGTCGTCGGTATTGTGGAGCTGTCCCAGCGTGTTCATGCGGTTGCCGAAGAACACAAGCTCGAGCGTATGCTCGCCGTCCGCAAGCTCGCCGAGATACAGCCTATGCGGCGGGAAGTCGATATATCCCTTGCATTCGCCGTCGAGGAATACCTTGATGACGGCTCCGCGGTATTTGGAGATTTCCACGGTCTTTTTGCTGCCTCCGGTGAACGTCATGCGGTATTTGATATTGGCGCCGTAGAAAGGAAGCTTCTGCGAGGTGATGTCGTCGAAATAAAGCACGTCGGGAAGCGCTGTGAGCTTGGAATAGATGCCGTGATGCTCCACGCCGAAGTTTCCGAGCAGGTAATAGGATTCGAGCGGCGTGATGTCGCCGACCCTGAGATCGAGGATCAGCTCGTTCTCGCCCTTTTGGATCTTCGGCATCGGAACGGTTTTGATCGAAGCTTCGTCGATGTAATAGCCGTCGATGTTCATGGGAACGGACTCGCCGTTGAACGTGATTTCCGTATATTCCGACGCTTCGAGCGCAAGATGCGCGCCTTCATATTCGATGTCGGAATCGAAGGTATAGCGAAGCCTTACCTTATCCTTCGGATTTTTGTCGAGCGGCTCGATCCACGGCTGCGCCATCTGACTGTCGCGGATATGGAGCCCGAGCTCGCGGCGGATGATTTCATCGGCCTTCAGGATGTTCAATGCCGGTCTCATTTCGCCGCCGTTTATGCCGTATTCCGGTCTGTCGAGCAGCAGCACGTTCGGCTCGGAGAGCTCGAATTTCGCGCAGTGAGCGGGATATTCGGCTTTGCGGTAATCTTTGTCGGCGTAAACGAATCCATCTGCGGCTTCGTCTTTTCCGGGTAGAAGCTCAAGCAGCAGAGAGGAATCGCTGCCGCATACCCACGGGAATACGGTTTTGCCGTTCCGATAGGATACTTTCAGCCGCCGTTTTTCTCCCGCGAGCGTGTCGTATTCGGAGACCGTCCATTCGCCCTTGAGATTGACATAGTAGGATTCGATAGAGGAAACGTCGTAATTGCGGGGCTTTAAGACATGGCTGATGAAAAGATGCCTGCGGCTCCCGTCGTCGCGGAGCTGATAGATGAGATTGCCGGAGGCATTGCCGTTCAGCTCGCGGATGTCGAGGAACTTGCGTGAGGAGAGGGCGTTATAAAGCTCGCCGCGGACCCACGGGATCTGTCTGCATTCCGCCGCGAATTTCTTCGCTTCATCGGATGGTACGGCGTCGACGTAGACCGGCGCTTCTCCGATGAAAACGACATCTCCGCCGGCGGCACGGAATTTTTTCAGGGCGTCGAGCGTGGTGCTGCGGATCGTTTCGAGCGCCGGAACGACGACGGTATCATAGTTCATTTTGCCGACGGCAAAGCCGCTCTCCGTCTCCTTGTACTGAGAGGGGAGCAGGGACTCGGAGATAAAGTCGAAGTCGAGCAGTCCATAAAGCATCCATTGCGTAAATTCGGAGAAGCGATTGTCGAGGTCGTTGCGGTGCCGGATGGTTTGATCGTTGGGACCGAAATGGAGCCAATAGGATTCCACCGGATGAACGACGCCGATTTTCACGTCGGGCACGCCGCGCGTCATAACGGTGTTGACGCGGGCGAAGTGATCCTCGATGCGCTTGTATTCCGTATACCACGGGGACTGATAGCCGATGGATGCGGGATAGTCGCGCTTCGCCTCTCCGCCCATGGAGACCCAGAACAGATGCGGTACGCGGCAGGTCACACCGAGCGCCGCCTGCCAGTCTCCCTGGAGCTTGTGGCCGCGGAAGTCGAAATTCCAGTTGGTGACGCCGTAAAGCTCGCTTGTAACGCCGGGACGTCCGTATTGATGCACCGCACTTTGCGCCTGCTTTGCCGTGTTTAGCTCACGGTAGTCGCAGAGCATGTCGATGCCCGGGAGCGTGAAGCCGCGGTAGCAGCGCATCGCGTCTCCGACGCAGATGGTCTGCGAGCCGAGAGACGGCTCGTTGAGCAGATGCCCGGTCATCAGGATGCCGTTTTCTTCGCACCATTTGCCGACCGTATCGGAGAAAGCCTCGGCAAAGCGTTCCGTGATATGGTCATGATACCAGTAACGGATCCGGGAGGGGATGCCGTCTGCGGGTTCCCATACAAGAACGGGCAGATGGTCCTCGATGCTGATGCCGTAGGCCTCCCTAAAAGTTTTGTCGAAATCCGTCGTATAGGGAATGATGATTCCGTGCTTGTCGGCAGCGAAATTCAGCGTTTTTTTGGTGCGGAAATTCGGCTCGTCCGTAAAAATCGCGGGAATCACGCCTCCGAACTCTTCCTTAAAATGCTTTTTATAGGCGTCGTGCGTGATTTTGATAAAGCTTTCGATCACGCTCTTTTGGAGCGTGTCGCAGTATGCTTGATTGTTATAATACGGGGAGGTGGTTGCATATTCCACATAGGCGAACCATTTTTCATGTCCCGCGGGAATTTCGTCGGCAAGCTCGATCCGCTTGTAGGAAACGAGTCTTGAATCTTCGTTTAAAAGGACGTCGAAGCAGGCTACAAAATAATATTTGCTTTCCGGGAGCCTGTCGGCCGCATGCGCCTTGTCGTGTTCCGTGACAAGTGTGCCGTCGTTATAGGGGAAGGAGGTGATGAAAAGGGCTTT
>URZF01000073.1 GCA_900552255.1 uncultured Eubacteriales bacterium
AACTCACCCCGAGGTCGGGGAAAAGTCTCCGTTATGCAAAATCTTGTCGGCAGCTCCGTACCCACTTAAAGATTTATTGCATCTATTATAGCACGTCTGCCGAAGCCTGTCAATAGCGGCGTCAAAAATATTTTATCCTGTTTTCCCCTCTCCGCTTACCGCCCGGTCCCCGTTCACGGATCCCATCCGTGAACCGCGGGAGCGCTTCCAAAAAGCAGCGCCCGCTTTTATTCCCATCGACAGCAAGGTTCCGGCACCCGTGAAATCCCCGCTCCCGCGCAGCCGGCTGCGCCGGCGGGACCGGGCGCACGCAAGCGAGCTGCCATCTTCCGGCTGCCTGCAAAAAAGACGGGACATTCCACATGTCCCGTCTTGAAATTTTTCCATCAGCTCCAAAAAGTCGTACCGCCGTAAATGTAGTCGTTATCGAGATAACCGATATAGGTATTGCCGGTCGCGAGCTTCAGCTCACTTCCAAGCGGATCCGTCAGCGTGAGCGTATCGCCGTCGGAACGCCAAGTGATCTGAATGACCTTGCCGCCGTAGAAATAGTAGCCCGTACCGCTGCCACGCGTCTCGACAAGGGTCATATCCGGATCGCTGGAAATACCGCTTTTCACATTCTCGACATCCGTAAAGAGCGTGATCACATTGGTGAAAGAAAGCTGCTTGTTCGTCTCGGAATCCACATGAGCCGCGCCGTCCTGGAAGCGCAGATATTTATCCGTCGTCGCATCATAACGGAAGCTTACCTTTTTTCCGGCAAGAGAAACGCCCTGACAGGTAAATTCCAAATTGATCGTCGTCGCACTGGAAGCGCCCGCCATCGATTTCGTCGTGCCGTAATCGACAAATTTGAGGCTCTGCTTGGGCGTACCTGTAGTGGTACCACCGGCCTTTACAAAATATGCGGATTTGGAATTGAGAAGCGCCGTCAGTGCCGCCGGCTTGAACAGCGTATCATATTTGAGCTCGGGCAGACGCTCCTCATAGTGAGTGATCGTCCCATATTTGTTGCCGGCCTCAACGGTGGCAAACCAATATTCCTGCTGCGTATCGATAAAGCCCCAGCGGCTGCCAAGTCTGTCTGCCGCCATCTGATAGAAATCATAATGCACGGTCTTGGACCCACCATGGCACATGAGCACCGCGTTTTGATATGCCGCAAGATCCAGATGATAATCTCTTCCCGAACGGATATTGCAGACGCTGTCGACCGTCGTGTAGTCGGCGACCACCATCAAAAAACGGGTGATGCCGGGCGCTACCAGCGCTTCATAAAGGATATCAGCCTGATCCAGTCCCGTCTGACGGGCATAGCTGCTCTTGATGTTGTCTACCACGATCGCCAGCGGCTTCGTATTGGAAAGATCCTTGGTTGTCGGGATCCCGGTGAGCGGATTTATGTAGCTTCCCTCAGGAGGAATGATCGGCGTCCCTCCGCTGGTTGTATCTTCAGACGAAGTATTCGTATCTCCCGTCGTTTCCGGCGGATTTTCTCCTTGTGTCGTAGCGGTCGTCTCCGCCGGAATCGTTCCGATCGGCGTCGAATCGCCTCCGCTTTCCCCTGCGCATCCTGCGATCAAGGTGCAGAAAGCAACCGTCAGGAGAATCGTCAAAAAGGCAAACAGTGATCTTTTGATTTCTTTTTTCATTTGAACCTCCCACACCGTTCCGCAGAACGGCAAATCTTTACAAAAGCCTCGGCTTTACACGGCATACGGCGCAGACTGACACCGATCTCGCGGCCGCCGCTTGTCATATGCTTATACTACCACAAATATGCACGATTGTCAAATATATTTTATTTTTATTTCTCGCCATAAGTTCCTATTTTTCGCCGTTTTCCGAGACGGCGCCGGGAGTTTTCCGACGGCGCAATTCGCTGAAAAAATCCGAAAGAAGCGACGAGCACTCGTTTTCCAAAATACCGGCAAACACCGCCGGCCTATGATTCAAGCCAAAGGAGTTCATGTCGAAGCATGTCCCAAAAGCGCCGGCTTTTTTATCGCATGCACCGAAATAGACCGCTTCCACACGGGAATTGATGACAGCACCGGCACACATCGGACACGGTTCAAGCGTGACATACAGCTCACAGCGCGGAAGCCGCCAGCCGCCGAGCTTTTTACATGCCCTGTCTATCGCCTTGAGCTCCGCATGATAAAGCGCATTTTTCCCCGTTTCGCGCGTATTGTACGCCCTCGCGATGATGATGCCGTCGCGGACCACCACCGCTCCTACGGGCACCTCTCCCCTGTCGGCAGCACGGCGTGCCTGATGGAGTGCCTCGAGCATGTATACTTCCGCATTCGGATTTCTTCCGATCATTCCAATCCCCTCCAAAAAATCTGTATGAGCGCCGCAGTTATTAGAAACACAACATAAGGAAAGCTCCAAAAATAAGCGGAGGGAACCGCCTGTTCATCGTCTTCGCCCGATATCGTTCCAAGCGTCGTTTTCAGCATCGGCAGACCCGCGGCAATCATCAGGACACAAGCGGCAAAAACAATCCGCATAAACGTCGGATAATACGAAGCGAACAGCGTCCGCGCGATTTCCGCAGCATACCAAACCGCATTGCAGAACAGATGGACGAAAATCGCACAGCCGAGCGAACCCGTCGAAAGATATGCGATCCCGAGGATCAATCCGCAGAAAAACGCGATCGGGAACCGCTCGATCGAAAAGTGCATCAACGCAAAGGAAAGCGCGGAAAGCATAAGCGCCAACAGCTTTCTGTGAACCGTCAAAGCGCGCATCACGGTGCCTCGGAAAAACAATTCCTCGAGCACCGCCGGCAAAACGACATATGCGGCAAGCATCAAAGCGTAGCCAAGCGGCGCGGTAGCGGCGGAAACGCCCATATCCACGATAGCAGACGGAAAAACCGCGCTGTATAAAATCTGGATAAGAACGATAACGCCCACAGATGACACACAGATGAGAAAGCTCTTTGAGCCCCGTGCTCCGGGACAAAGCCGCGGCATCGGGATTTCGAGCTTTGCGGCGCTCAGACGGACAAATAGGACTGGCAGACCGAAAGTCGGAAGCTTCAGTAACAAAGCAGCAAGCAAATAGAGATTTTCCGACTCGAGCTCCGCATAATTCAGACAAAGGGCGCAAAGCCAAACCAAAGCCATAGAAAAAAGCAGCGAAAAGCCGAGGATTTCAGACATCCGCTTTGACTGTCTATTCTTATCCATTCCCGCTCCTCTCCGCATGTCAAACCTGCCATGCCGTCCTAAAATAGCCATACCGTTATTATAATACATCGCAGGAAAAAATTCAACAGGATAACAAAAAATACCGCGCCGTCGGCGCGGTATTCTTTTCTTATCATTTTCAGGCTTTCTTTCCAAGCGTCACATCGATTTTCAGCGTCTCTCCGGATACAGGAGCAATCGGAGCATCCGCCGGCACCGTTTTTCCATTCACGGAAAGCGCCAACACATCGGATCCAGTCCCGTCGCCGTGATAGAAAATCTCATATGTGCAACCGCGGAACACCTTGGTGATCCCGCACTCACGCCACGACAGAGGCAGGCACGGGTCGATGCGAAGCCCCGCAAGCTCCGCATGGAGCCCGAACACGTATTCGATCACGCTTTTGAGCATCCACGAGCTGGACGCCGTGCGCCAGCTCTGTCCCGGTGTTCCGGCGCGGTAACCGGTCTCCGGCGCAAAATAGGAATTGAACATCGCGTAAGGCTCGCCGCATTTGACGCCATAGGTCGTATCAAACGGGAGCATCTTACGAAGCCCCTCCTCCACGCGGTCGGGACGGCGCAAAATGCTGTCCACCGCCAGCTTCCACGCGGACGGATGGAGATAGATGCCGCCGTTGTCCTGCACGCCGGGCGCCTTTTCCGCCATAGAGCCGATATAGTCGCGCTGATAGGAGAAAGCAGGGTAAGCGAGTCGGATGCCGATCGGCGTTTCGAGGATCTCCTCGGCGCGCTCCATCGCCTCGGCGCCGCGCGGCAGTCCCGCGAGCACCGACCAAAGCTGCGAAATCAAGAATATCTTACCTTCGTCGCAGTCCGAGCCGCCCATGATGATGTCGTCGTCGGTGCGGGCATATAGATAATAGCCGCCCTTTTCGTCCCAGCCGTAGGTCTCGATGCGCTCCTCCATGATTCTGCCTCGCTCGTCGGCGGTCCTTGCATCGTCGTCTTTGCCAAGCCAGCGCGCGATCTCCGCAAACTGGCGGTTCGCACGGCACCACGCGATGGAAAGCCACACCGAAACGCCTTTTCCTTTTAATCCGGCGTAGTTGACGCAGTCGTTCCAGTCGCCGCCCCAAATGCGGACAAGTCCGTAAAGTCCCTGGAAATTGTATAGGAAATCGACCGAGCGCTTGATGTGCTCGTAAACGGGGTATTCCTCCTCCGTATCGTTGAATTTCACCGTCTCATAGAGCAGCGAGGGATCGCCAAGCTCTCTTATGATGGTATTCACCGCAAACGTCATCCACACGGTGTTGTCCGCGAAATTGCGGTCGCGGATCGCACCGTCGATGATGGTCCTCGGCGCGTAGCCGTTCTGATACTGATAGGAGAGCACGCGCTTGATGCGCTTCCAAGCGAGCCTCGGATTCACCGCCGCGAGGCACTCCGTATCGCTCGTCATATCGCGGTAGCCGTTGTGGCGCACGCGCGCCCAGCGCGAGCCCATATCCGCGGCGTATTTCATCCAGCCGTTGATGAGGTGATTGAAGCTCTCCCACGGCGTTTTGATTCTGACGCCGCCCAGCACTTCCTTGTACTTTTTCTCCATCGCGGAAAACTCCGTAGAGACGGCCGTCTCCGTCGGCGGGACAATCTCCGCCGTATCTAGCGCGACGCCGAGCACAAAATGCACGGTACGGCTCTCGCCCGGCGCGAGCGTCAGGGTGTTCTCCAGCGCAAGGCACAGCTTTTCCGAATTGCAGTCGCTTCCCGTGCAGCCGCCGTGCTTACAAAGTGCCGCGGGATGCTGCTCATCCCCGTAAGGACCGATGAAAGCGTTACGTCTCGAATCAAAGCCTGTCGCCTTCTCGGAAGCGGTCATATATCCCCAAATGTGACGGTTGCGCTTCGAATAAAGCTCATGATAATCGTGCGCGTACACCGCGTTTTTGTCCGTCATGAAGCCGCCTGTGCCGAGATTGTAGCCCTGCGGACGGTAGGTGCCGTCCAGCTCCGTTTTCGCATAGGTGATAAGCTTGACGGCGCGGGGACGGTCGCCCGTATTGGTAAGCGTCACGCTCCAAATCTCCCGCCTGCCCTCATTGGGGACAAAGATGCGCACCGCGCTTTTGATTCCGTTATATGAAAGAGAAATGGTACTGAAGCCGCAGCCGTGCAGACAGGAATAATCCGTGTAGCCGTAATCCAGCGGAAGCCCGAACAGGCTCCAAGTCCCGCCGTTTTCCGACACGAAGATATTCCGGTTCGATACAAGCAGAATCCTTCTTCCCATATCGTCCTGCGCAAGTCCCTCGCCGTAGCCGACCTGAGAGGTAAACGTCACATATTCGTCGTTGAACATGTAATTATACCAGTGACGCGGCGTTTCCGGCTCCGTCACGGTAAACGAATCGTCGGCGTTAAAATGTCCGTACCATTTGTAATCCTTCATAAACAAACCAAACCTTTCCGAAGTATCTATATTTTAATAATTCCAGCGCGGTAAATAATTCTTCGGATCGGCCTTTACGTATGTACTCCCGTTCCACACGCGAATCTCAAAGTGCAGATGCGTGCCTGCCAGCGGATTTTCCGCTGTGGGCGCGGGAGATACGCGGCCTGTATTGCCGCTGTAACCGACGATATCGCCTTTTGACACCTTGTCGCCGACGGAGACGGTGCGGCTTTTCAGATGCGCATAATAGGAGCATGTCCCATTTTCGTGTTCGACGACGACATAGGTTCCGTAGGTCCAGCGCAGGTCGCTTGTGGACAGGTCGCCTTCGTTGTAAGCGTAAATGACGGTCCCGCTCATCACGGCGACGATCGGCGATCCGTACCAAACGCCGAAATCGATTCCGCCGTGATTGTTCGAGCCGCCGTAATCCTGCGTTACGCTGTAATCGTAGCCGCCGTGCGCCGCGTCGATATAAGGCATTCCGAAGCTTTCTTCTGTTTTTGTACCGATGATCATGATTTCATCCTGCGGCTCATGCACGGTACTCTGCACAAGCTCGCGGGAGGCTTCCTCCCCATGATAATAAGTGATCTTATAAATTTTCTCTGTATAACCGTCGATCCCAGCGATCTTTAATTTCTGCACGCCTTCCTCAAGAGTGGAATCGTATTCGTATTTCGTCGTATATTTGACAAAGCTGTTCTTTTCCGTGACGCTCGCTTCCGTATAGGCGGGCTTTGTTCCGACGCGAATAAGCTGCGATACCGGCTCGGTCACTGTGCTCGATACGAGTTCTCTCGAAATTTCAACGCCTTTTTCATATGTAATCAGATATTCAACCAGCGTGCTGCCGTCCTTTCCCTCTCTGACGACAATTTGTTCGTCATCATAGGATGCGGGATCATATTCATATTCCGTCGTAAACGGCACTATATTCACGGTTGTCACGACTTTCCCGTAAGTAAGCACCTCTTTCGTGCCGATGACCACGACCTCGTTTGTCGGCGAGAAAAGCGTGTCCTCTTCTCTTGCGACATCAATGATCTCGCCGTTTTTGTATGTCGTGACAACCGTGACCGACCTGCACCCGTCGACACCGGCAACACGGATGATCTGATCCCCCTCATAATATCGATCGGAATATTCATATACCGTATCATAGGGGATAGCCTCAAGGAATTCGTTTGTTTCCGAATAGGCGGCTTCATGCGAAGGGTCGGCAGGATCCTCCGTCTCCTGAGGTGCCGTTTCGGACGGAGAGGTCGTCTCCCCGGAACCTGGATTTTTCCTTGTCGTCTCGACTCCCGCAGGAGAAGAGGTCTGCACCGCGGAATAATCGGTATCCTCGGAAAATGCGGTCATTTGCGTGTCCACAGGATCCGGCATATCGGAACATGAGGTCAAATAAAGTGCGGCCGCCACCGCGAGGAAAGACATGAGGATAATTTTCCGTCTGTGCCGTTTAGGGTTGGATGTGCTGCTATCGTTTTTCATGGGGAAGCTCTCCTTCTCTGATATCTGAAACCATTATAAGCTTTCCAAATATATCAATCAAGGTGAAATGATTCCCTTGTAAGGAGAGTTCTTCCAAAGTGCAGCATTTGACGCAAAAGGCTTCACAAATCGGAATCAGCGGAAGAAATATTATTTTTCGTTTCTATAAAACCGTTTTCCGAAATCAGGAAAAATACAGCTAACATAAA
>URZF01000074.1 GCA_900552255.1 uncultured Eubacteriales bacterium
GACGATCGATATCTTGACTCACTGGATCACAACTTTCAAAAATATAATGCTGATTCTTATACGAGTCCATTATACCATAAAATTGCAATCTGTCAAGTAAAAAAAGCAAGAAAGTTCATATAAATTACGAAAATTTCAATACATTCAAGGTGATTTTACAGCAATTTATCCGAAAATTATACAGCTTTCTTCTTTTTACGGCCGAAGAAGGTAAGTCTCAATGCGTTGCAGACCACAAACAGCGAGCTGACGCTCATTGCGGCGGCGGCGATCATGGGATTGAGCAGAAGCCCAAAAGCCGGATATAACACGCCTGCCGCGACGGGGATCCCGAGCACATTGTAGAAAAATGCCCAAAAAAGATTTTCCTTGATGTTTTTCATGACGGCGCGGGAAAGCTCTATGGCGTCCGCGACGGAGGACAGGCGCCCGCCGACGAGCACACAGTCGGCCGTTTCCTTGGCGATCTCCGTGCCGGCGCCGATGGCGATCGAGGTGCTGGCAAGGGCGAGAGCCGGTGCGTCGTTGATGCCGTCTCCGACCATGACGGTGACATGCTCTACGGAAAGCTCGCGGATTTCGCGCTCCTTGCCGGTAGGGAGAAGTCCCGCGCGGATTTCCTCGATCCCCGTTTCCTTGGCGACGGTCTGCGCCGCGGATTCGCTGTCGCCGGTGAGCATCATGACCTTGCAGCCCAAAGCTTTCAGTCGGCTTATCGCCTCGCGGCTGTCCGGCTTGATTTTGTCCGCGGCAAAGATCACGCCGATGGTCCTTCCGTCATAGGCGACGGCGATCGCCGTTTCTCCTGTGTCCTTGTGCGATAAAATGATCTGCTCCGCTTCCGCCGCGTCGATCCCGTTTTCCGTAAGGAAATCTGTCTTTCCGACGTATGCCGGCTTGCCGTCGATGCTGCCGGAGATCCCGCGTCCGGCGAACGATTTGAAATCATCGACCGCGGCGGGGGAGATGTCCAGCTCCTCGGCTTTGGCGATCACCGCGCCGGAGAGCGGATGCTCGGAGCTTTTTTCGAGACCTGCCGCGATGGAAAAGAGCGTTTTTTCATCGGCGCCTGTCGCCGCAAAATCGGATACGGAGGGCGTTCCATCCGTGATCGTGCCGGTTTTGTCGAGCAGGACATATTCCGCACGGCCGAGCGTTTCCAGTGCCTCGCCGGTTTTGATCAGCACGCCGAGGGACGCGCCTCGGCCGGTTCCGACCGTGATGGCGACGGGCGTCGCGAGTCCGAGCGCACACGGGCAGGAGATGACGAGAACGGATACCGCGCAGCGGATCGCATGCTCGGTGCTGTCGCCGAAAATGAGCCAAACCGCCAGCGTGATTAGGGAAAGACCGATGACAATCGGGACAAAGATGCCCGATATTTTGTCGGCGAGCCGTGCGACCGGAGCCTTGGTGGCGCCGGCGTCGGAAACGAGCCTTACGATTTGAGAAAGCGTCGTGTCTTCGCCGACCTTTTCAGCCCGGACATGCAGGACGCCGCCGGTTACGATCGAGCCGCTGATGATGGAATCACCGGCAGATTTGAGCACGGGAATGCTCTCGCCCGTAAGAGAGGATTCGTCCACAGACGCTTCTCCGTAGACGATTTCCGCATCGACGGGGGCGGTGCCGCCCGGCCGGATGACGACGATGTCGCCGACCTTGATTTCGGCGGTCGGGATCGTTTTTTCTTCGCCGTTTTCGAGAATGACCGATTCGGCGGGGGCAAGCTCCATGAGCATTTTGACGGCACCGGTCGTCTTTCTTCTGGCACGCGCCTCAAGCGACTTGCCGACGGTGATAAGGGTGGGGATCATCGCCGCGGATTCAAAATACAGATTTTCCATATAGGCGTGCGCGGCCTCGGGATCGGTATCGATGTTGAGAACGATGAGAACAAAGGTGGCAAGTCCGTAAAGGAAGGAGGCGCCGGCTCCGATGGAGATGAGCGTGTCCATATTGGGAGCGCGTCGGATGATCGCGGCGACGCCTCCGGTAAAATATTTCCGGTTGATGATCATGACCGCAGCCGCCAGCACCATCTGGATGCCCGCCGAAATCACGATGCCGCGTCCCGAAAGGAAAGCGGGCATGGGAATCCCAAGCATGTGTCCCATCGAAAAATACATGAGGATCACCGTGAGCAGGATCGAGCTTATCAGCCGGGCGGCGGTGTATTCGCTTTTCGGCTCTTCATAGGTGAGCGGCCGGTTTTCCATCACCTTTGTGGGATAACCGGCGGCGGTGACGGCCTCGCATATCTTTTCTTCATTCAAAGCGTCTTCCTCATAGGAGACGCTCATCTCGCCTGCAAGCAGGCTGACGGAGACCTCCTCCACGCCGGAAAGCGCCCGCACACAGCGTTCTACTGCGGCGGAGCATGCGGAACATGCCATATCGGAAACCTTGAATCTTTTTTTTGTCATAGATTTGACTGTCCTTTCCGTTCCCGTTCAGACGGATTGCGCCGACGCGGGAAAGCCTGCCGCTGTGACGGCTTCCGCGATTGTCTCCGCTGTGACGGCGTTTTCGTCGAATTCCACAGTGAGCGTGCCCGCCGAGAGATCGACATCCGCTTTTTTGACGCCGGCAAGCGAGGACGCTTTCGTGCTTACCTTGGAAGCGCAGTGCTTGCAGGCCATTCCCGTTACTTTGAAGGTCTTTTTCATATGAACTCCGTTCTGCCGCCGGAAGCGGCGTTTTTTTGATAAATATTAGGGAGAAAAGTATTATTATCCTACCAATTCAATAGTATATCATTCATGGTAAAAAAAGTCAACCTATAAATGCAAATATTCTGAAAGCGGTGTAAATGACAAAAGAAACGAAAAAAGCAAAGGCGAGGCAGCGCAGAAGAACATAAATCGTTTTTCTCATTCCGAGCTCCTTCCGGATTGCGGAAAGCGTCGCCGCACAGGGCGTATACAGAAGGGAAAAGGCTGCGAGCGATGCGGCTCCTGCGGGAGACAGCACCGCGGCAAGTCCTTCCGGTATCAGGATTTCGATTGTCGATACGATCGATTCCTTGGCAAAAAAGCCCGCGGCAAGCGCGGATACGATTCGGCCGTCTCCAAGCCCGATGAGGGAAAAGAGCGGAGAGAAAAGTCTGCCGAATGCGGCGAGTATGCTGTCGATGCCGTTTTCGGTGGGGATAAAGCCGGGGGAAACGGCGCTTAAAATATAGACTACGACGCAGGAAAGAAAGACGATCGTGCCGGCGCGGACGACAAAATCACGCAGCTTGCCTCCGACCTCCCGCATGAGATTGTTCATTCTCGGCAGACGGTATTTCGGAAGCTCAATGGTGAGCGGCGGCGCAGGCTTTCCCGCTTTCGATTTGGTGTGGATCAGCGCGGAGAGAGCGGCGGCCGCGATGCCGAGCGAATAGATGAGAAATGCCGCGAGCGCCGCATGCTTTTCAAAGAATGCGGAAATAATCATGATGAAAACGGGAAAACGGGCGCTGCACGGAATGAACGGCAGGGAATAGACGGCGGTTTCCTTTTCCTCCGGCGCAAGCGTCGCGGTGGACATCACGGCGGGAACCGTGCAGCCGAAGCCGACAAGCATCGGAATGAAAGCTTTTCCCGAAAGCCCGAAGGGACGCAGGGTGCTGTCCATGACGAAAGCGGCGCGCGCCATATAGCCGGAGTCCTCCAAGAGTGCCAGCAGCATAAAAAGAATGGCTGTCTGCGGCATGAAGGAGAGGACGGAGGCAACGCCGGAAAAGATGCCGTCCAAGACGAATCTGCGGATTCCCTCCGATACGCCGAGCCTTGTGAGAAGCTGGTGCAGTTCGTTCCCAAGGATAGAAAAGGCATCCTCCAGCCGATCGGTGAGATAGCTTCCGACGCTTGAAAAGGTGAGAAGAAAAATCAAAAAAACAACCGCAAAAAAGAGGGGAATGCCCACATACGGGCGGCATATGATTTGATCGATTCGATCGGTGAGAGAGCGTTTTTCGCTTCCGCGCCGAACTGTTTTTTCCGTGATCTGCTTGATGATTCTGAAGGCTTCCTTGCTGTCCGTCCCGCAGCCGAAGGGGCGTGCCGGCTCCGGCGGCGCTTCGCATATGCCGGAGATGAGTTCGCGGATTCCGGCACCCCGCGCGGCGGAGATGGGAAAGACCGGAATGCCGAGCGCCTCGGCAAGCGCGGGAATGTCGATTCGGATTTTTTCTTTTTCCGCTTCGTCCATCATGTTCAGCGCCAGCACGACGCGGACGCCCGCTTCGATCAGTTGGAGCGTCAGATAAAGGCTGCGGTCGAGATTGGTCGCGTCCGCAATGTCGATGACGACATCATAATTTCCGCTTTTTATGTATCGCTCGGCTACCTTTTCCTCATTCCCATAGGGCGAGAGGGAATAGCAGCCCGGCAGGTCTACGATATCGGCGTCTGCCTCTCCGAATCTCCGCATTTTTGCTTTTTTGGGTTCAAACGTCACGCCCGCTCGGTTTCCGACGGCCTCCCCGCTTTTCGTCAGCAGGTTGAAAAGCGTGGTTTTGCCGCAGTTCGGGTTGCCGGCGAGCGCGATGGTGATTTTTTCGTGCTTTCTCATTCTGATATCTCCGTATCCGTTTGATGGAATCGCTTTTATTCCAAACGTATACGGAAAAGCGGACAAATATGACCTTTCGGCTTATATTTTTTCCGCCGAAATTTCGGCCGCCGCTTTCGCCGACAGCGCAAGCTTTGTCATGCCGGCGGTGAGGATCACCTTTTTGCCGCTGATGAGAAAAATCCGGATATCCGCGCCCTCAAATATGCCGAAGGACTCATAAAGACGGCGTCTGTCCGGCATGGCTTGGATGGCGGAAACGCGCAGCATATCTCCTTCGGAGAATTCGTATAGCTTCATGCAGCTTAGCTCCTCTTGGCAAATATTTTAAAGATAAGGAGAAAATCATGATAAAAATATCAAAAAAATCTTGACAAACTAAATTTGTGTGGTTATACTATTATACGTTCCGGCACGGATCCTGCCAATGCTTGCAGGATGTTTTTTGCCGGATAGGAACGATGCGGCATCGCCAAGCGGTAAGGCAACGGACTCTGACTCCGTCATTACCTAGGTTCGAATCCTAGTGCCGCAGCCATGGCGTCTATACCAAAAAGAGGCCATCCGAAAAACGCAGGATTTCCTGCGTTTTTTTATTGTCCCGAAAAACCGATGTAAAGCGATTGATGGATATATAAAAATGCTCGATTTTTTGAGATGGGAGCAGCTGTATCTTTTTTTCCGAACGGCTGGTCATCGTCTCCATATCTTTTTTGAGAGCCAAGCATTATAAGCTGTGTTTATTATGGAAGAGCCGTCCGGGCGTTGTCACCATCCCTATTTGACCGGACACCGCGCGGTCGCAGCATTGCAAAAATCGATGCCATGCGGTGATGATTCTAAAAAAGCTGGGAAGGCACGAAAAACCGAAATGCGGATTTCTTCCTAACACATCGCTTGCGGTCAAATGTTCTTGAAAATGCGGTGAGCTGCTGGTTGCTAACCGGCGCTCTCGGCTCGTTTAAGCTTTCCTGTCCTGCTGAAGGCTTACTGAAAAGGCGATCGCCGGCCTTGACAAGGAGACGGCTTTGTGGTAATATATCAAAATGAAAATCTTTGCGCGAAAGGAAGAAGCGTATGCTGCTTGCGGTGGATATCGGGAATTCCAGTATCGATCTCGGTGTTTTTGACGAAAGCGGGAGCTTGCTGACGAAAAGCAAGATGTCCGCAGTTAGGACAAAATGCACCGACGAATATGCCGTCATTCTAAGCGGCATTCTGACGCTTCACGGCATCGGAACGGATCGGATCACGGAGGGGATCATATCCTCTGTGGTCCCTCCCTTGACAGCCGCGGTTTCCTCTGCGATCGAAAAGCTCTTTGGATTTGTTCCGATCGAAGTGGGCCCCGGGATTAAAACCGGTCTCAACATCCGGATTGACAGCCAAGCTCAGCTGGGCGCGGATCTTGTCGCCAATTCCGTTGCGGCAATCGCTCAGTATCCGCTTCCGCTCGTCGTCGTCGATATCGGGACGGCGACGACCTTTACCGCCATCAACCGTGAGGGCGTGCTGGAGGGCGTGATCATTTGTCCGGGGATCAGGATGTCTCTTGACGCGCTTGCTTGTGCAGCCTCCGAGCTTCCCGACGTTTCGATTTCCTTGCCGAAGCGGTTTATTGCGAAAAATACGAACGATTCCATGAATGTAGGCGTGATATACGGACACGCATTCATGATCGACGGTTTTATCGACAGGCTGGACAGGGAACTGAAGGGGGATTCACTTTCCGTCGTGGTGACAGGGGGACTTGCCGATACGGTTTTGCCATTCTGTTCCCACAAGATGGAATATGTGCCGGAGCTCACGCTGTCCGGTCTTAGGCTTTTGTATCTCAAAAACAAGAAATGACGGCTGGCGTCCGTGACGCCGCTTTCATAATAAATTTAAGCGTTGCACCCTTCATAAAGGGGCGACAGCGGAAAGAGAGTTTTTATGCGAACCATTTCAAAGTCCCAGATCCTTAAGATGGTACAGATGGCCATACTTATCGCGATCATGCTTATCTTGGCGTTCACCCCGCTTGGATATCTGAAATTCGGCCTCATTGAGATCACGCTGATGGTGATCCCGGTGGCGGTCGGCGCGATCGTTTTGGGACCCCTTTGCGGCGCGATCCTCGGCGGCGTTTTCGGAATCACAAGCTTTATTCAGTGCTTTGGCTTTTCCGCTTTCGGCGCGTTTGTGCTGGGCATCAACCCGTGGCTGACGTTTATCACCTGCCTTGTCCCGCGGATCCTTTGCGGCTGGCTGTCCGGTCTCATCTTTCAGGCGCTCAAAAAGATCGATAAGACGAAGATTGTTTCTTATGTGGTCGCCAGTCTTTCCACGGCGCTTCTCAATACGATTTTCTTTGTGGGCTGTGTCGTTCTTTTCTTTTGGAACAACGACAGTTTTCTTACAGGAATGGCGGAATCGGGTATGCCGTTGGATTCGCTGTGGGCGTTCCTTGTGGCGTTTGTCGGACTGAACGGTCTTGTCGAGGCGATCGTGAATTTCATTGTCGGCGCCGGAATCGCAAAGGTTGTCGACCGGTATGTTCATAAAGTAAAATAATAGACTTCCATAGAAAAAGCCCATTGCGTCCGCAATGGGCTTTTTCCTGTGCGCTTAGATGCTTCTGCCGGTTATAAAACGGGACATTCCCGAATAGATTTAATCAGTGAGAAATCGTTGGGTAGTAGCGTATCTGTGGATGG
>URZF01000075.1 GCA_900552255.1 uncultured Eubacteriales bacterium
ACAAAAAAGTTGTAGAAAATTCTCTCCCAATTCATGGTTAAAAGAGTTTGACAAAAAATTTATCTACATATATAATTAAGTAAAAAGCGGCAGTTCTGCCGTGAGATCTGAGAGGAAATGTTATGAAAAAACTGATTGCATTGATTTTGGCTGCCATGTTTGTTTTTGCAGTTGCTTCATGCGGAAATGAACCTGCTCAGTCAACGCCGACGGAATCGACACCGGCGGAATCAACGCCGGAGGCGTCGGAGCCGGAGGAATCGACACCGGAGGGGCCGGAGCCCGAGGAATCGACGCCGGAGACGACAAACCCTGAGGAATCGACAAAAGAACCGGATCCCCCCGTGATTGTCGAGCTGCCGGAGGCTTATGTCGACTTTGATTTCCGAAATGGAACGATCACCGATGCAAAGGGGCATGTCACGATCGAAAATCGGGGCGCGACGGTCGTTGAGGCGACGGTGACGGCCGGCGGGAAGTCCGCGAGCTTGGACGCTCTGCGCATCGATGAATCCGGCAGCTATGTGCTTTGTACATTCGGTGAGATGGGAACGGACGCCGCCGTCAAGGAATGGGCGGAAGGCGGTTTTGCCGTGGAAGCCTTCTATGTGATGGGTGAGAAGAAGGGCGTTCAGGGAATCGTCTGCGGAACGGAGCAAGTGAACTCGACAAAGCTGCGCGGCGGCTGGGGACTTGCCGAAAATGCCGGCAAGCCGTACTTTATCACCGCGACATCGGGAAATGCTTATATCAGCGCGAACACGACCGCAGAGTCGGCCTCCTCGGAGACGGAGCTTGTGCATGTCGTTGCGGTTTACGATTATGCGGCGAAAAAGCAGTATCTTTATGTGAACGGCGTCTGCGTCAATTCGGCGGGTGAGACGATCAGCGGAGAATTTGCGCCGGCCGGTGCGGAAGCGTTCAATAAATTCTGTCTCGGCTCGGATTACAGGGAAACGGCAAAGGTCACCGAGACGACGCCGATCGATTTTCCGACTCCCGATATGACGATGGTGGATGCGAAAATCTATTCCTCGGTGCTGAGCGCCGAGCAGGTGAAGGCCGCGTATGAGAATGCGCTTGCGCTTTTGGACTGATAATTTTGCTCATGATTGCAAATCATAAAACAAGTCTTAGTTTATCCGCTTGTTGATCGAATTTGGAGCTTCCGGATATCCTATCATGGCTATATTTTTAAGAAAAAACGAGGTAATCCATTATGAAAAAATTCCTTGCGTTCCTTCTCGCGGCCGGCATGCTGACGGGCATTGCCGCCTGCGGTACCACCAAGGATAATGATACGACAACGTCTTCGGAGAAGCCGTCGGAAACGACGGCGGGCTCCGAGGACCCGGGGACGACTTCTCCGAGCTACACGGATCCGGATCTTCCAAAAACGTTTGATTCCGACAGCATTGTGTTTTCCTTTGCCGCGATCAGCGATATGCATATCGCGAACAGCACGACGGATACGGCTGCCAAAAAACTGGAAAACGCATTTGCCCAGCTCAAAAAGCAGGCGCTGATCGACGACGAGGACGGTCTTGATGCGGTGTTTGCCGTGGGAGACTTGATCGATTCGGGCGGCTACGGCGGCAAATACAGCCAGATGGAGAATTACAAGGCCATCTATGAGAAGGCATTTTCTCCGACGGAAACGCCGATGATCTTCGTGCCCGGCAACCACGACGTTGCATGGACGGGAAGCTCTGTTTTCTCGGCCGAGTATCTCAACGATATCCTCGGCGAGGATTATTTCCTTACCGATATCGACAAAGACGCGCTTGCCGACGAGGGCAACCGCCACTGTGTCGTGAACGGCTTCCATGTGATCACGCTTCTGCCGGTCAGCTCCAATCCTGTGACCTATACGAACGCCACAAAGGAGTGGCTGGATGAAACGCTCGCCGAGATCACAAAAGAAAATCCGAATCAGTTTGTGATTGTCCTCACGCATCCGATGATCTACAACACCGTGTACGGCAGCGACCTCGGTCCCGATCTCTATCCGGGCATCACAGATATGTGGTATACGAAGGATCTCACGGATATTCTCTCGAAATACAATCAAGTCGTGACTTTCGGCGGACATCTGCATTTCCCGCTGAACGATCCGCGCAGCATCATGCAGACGGCATTTACCTCTCTGGGCTGCGGTTCGGTCAGATATATGGCGATCGAAGCCGGCGGCTATGAGGACATGGCAAGTGCTACGACCATGCTTGACAAGGAGGAATACTCGCAGGGACTTCTCGTGCAGATCGATAAGAACGGCAATATGCGGATTACGCGCATGGACTTTTACAATGACGAGATTATCGGCGAGGACTGGACGGTTTCCTATCCCGTCTCGGATGGCTCTCATCTGACGAAATACGCATGGGACCGCGGCGATGATGAGAACAACGCGGCGCCGACGCTGTCGACGCTTGATGTGACGCTCGGCGAGATTTCCGGCTCCTCGCAGGCGGTATCCGTGAGCTTTGCGTCCGGCGCGGACGATGAATTTGTGCATCATTATGAGCTTTCAATTTGGAAGGGCGATTCGACGGACAGCTCGATCTTGAAGAGCTATCGGATCCTGTCCGATTTCTACCGTCATGCGAATACGGCGGATATGAAGAAAACTTGGGAGAAGGATCTCGGCATACTGGATACGGATACCTCCTATGTAGTCGCGCTTGTCGCCTATGACTCATGGGGAGCTGGGAGCGCGCAGCTCATCAAGGAATTTAAGACGGGAAGCGCGGCTCTCACGGAAAAAGAGGATCTTCCTGAGGCTTATGCGGATATCGACTTCTCGAACGGAACGATCGTGGACACCAAGGGAAATGTCAAGATTCAAAACATGGGCGCGACGGTCGGCACGGCTACGGTGACGGCGGGCGCGAAAACGGCGAGCGTCACCGCTCTGCGCGTTGCGGCTTCCGGAGAGTATGTGCTTTGCACCTTTGATAAGCTGAAAACAGAAACGGCCATGAAGAACTGGGCGGAAAACGGATTTTCCATAGAAGCTTTCTATGTGATGGGCCAGAAGGGCAGCATACAAGGTGTTGTATGCGGCACGGAGTCCGGCGGCTGGGGCATTGCCGAGGATGTTACGGGAAAGCCGTACTTCATCACCGGTATCGCAGGAAACAAGTATAACGCGGGAGCATACGCCAAGGAAGCTTCCTCAACGACGGAGCTCGTTCATGTTGTGGCGGTGTATGATTATAAGAACAAGCAGGAGAAAATCTATATAAACGGCGTTCTGAACGACACCAAAGCCATTTCGGGCGAGTATTGCACCGGACTGTCGGAGGCCTTCAATAAGTTCTGTATCGGAAACGACATCAAGAAAACAGGCGTGGGCGGAGACTTCGCCTGCTCCGATATGACGATGGTCGACGCGAAGATCTATGCGTCGGCGCTCACGGGCGGTCAGGTAAGGACCGCATATGAGGATGCGATCGATCGCTTGAATTGAAGGATCAGGAGAAAAAACACAGCGTTATAGGTTGATTTTGTTCCACGATTTTATGTAAATTTATTGCGGAGGCGCGGGCATTTATGGGTTCCGCGCTTCCGCGAGACGAAAAGGAGAATGAACAATGAGGCAAAGAAAAAGAGGCTTCACGGTAACGGAACTGGTCATCTTCATCGTTGTTATCGCAATTTTGGCCGGCTCAATGATCACGGGCTTCGTTGTCCTTGGCAATGAGATGAAAGCGGCTAAACGGGAACGGGAAGAGAATCAGGCGGCACTTCAAGCAAAGCTTGATGAAATCGCGGCGAAGCTAAGCGGCACAGGCAGCGGACTCAGCTGGGAGGATTTTGAGAACGAGCTTGCTTCTCAGCTTGCCAAGCAGGAGGCTTCATGGACGGAAGCGCTGAACCGTGCGCTTGATGAGTATGCCGAAAAGCATGCGAGCGGCGCGGGATTGACCGAGGCGCAGGTCAAAGCGATCATGGAAGAGGCTTTGGCAGGACAGCTGACCGAGGCACAAGTGAGGAACATCGTGAATAACGCTGTACGCGGGCTCGACAATGCTCCGTCGGCAGCGGAGATTTCAAAAATTGTCAGACAGGCGCTGTCTTCTTATATGACCGCCGAGCAGGTGGAGGCTTTCGTCGACGCCACGATCAGCGGGCAGAATGAGAAAATTCAGCAAATTGTCGACGAAGCAAGGGAAAACATGCAAAAGGAGTTTAAAAAACTGTTGGATACATATTTCGAGTCGAATCAAAAGGAGTTTGATTCCGACAATATCATATTTTCGTTTGCCGCGATCAGCGACATGCACATTATGAACAGCGCGACGGATGCGGTTGCGAAAAAATTTGAGAGCGCATTGCAGCAGCTGAAGGCGCAGGCTCTTCTCGACGACGCGGACGGTCTTGATGCCGTATTCGCAGTAGGAGACATCATCGACACCGGTTACAGCGGGAAATATGAGCAGACAAATTATTTCAAGGCCATTTATGAGAGCGTATTTTCTCCCACCGAGGTTCCGATGATCTACACGCCCGGAAATCATGACGTCAAGGGCTGGTGGACGGCGAATTCCGCGTCGGAGGCGAAAAATATCGACGCGCTGCTCGGCGACAATTATTTCCTGACGGATATCGATGCAGAAGCGCTTGCGAGTATGGGCAACCGTCACTGCGTGATCAACGGCTTCCATGTGATCACGATGCTTCCGACGTCTCAGGATCCGGTCACCTTTACCGATGACGCGCTGAAATGGTTCGACGAGACGCTCGCGCAGGTGACGGCGGAAAACCCGGATCAGTTCGTATTCGTCCTCACGCATCCGATGATCTACGACACCGTATACGGCAGCGATCTCGGCACCTATTGGTATACCAAGGATCTGACGGAGATTTTGAACAAATATCCGCAGGCCGTGACGTTCAGCGGACATCTGCATTTCCCGCTGAACGATCCGCGCAGCATCATGCAGACCGGATTTACCTCTCTTGGCTGCGGCTCGGTCAGATATATGGCGATCGAAGCCGGACAGTATGAGGACATGGCGGGCAATACCACGATGCTCGACAAGGATGAATTCTCGCAGGGTCTCCTCGTGCAGATCGATGGAGACGGCAATATGCGGATCACGCGCATGGACTTCTACCATGAGGAGGTCATCGGCGAATATTGGACGGTAGCCCGTCCCGAAGCCGACGGTTCTCATCTTGAAAAATATTCCAAGGACCGCGGCAGAGAAGAGAACAACGCGGCGCCGGTGCTTTCCACGCTTGACGTTACACTCGGGGCGACCTCCGGTTCCGCGCAGGCTGTGTCGGTGAGCTTTGCGTCCGGTACGGACGATGAATTTGTGCATCACTACCAGCTCGTCGTCTCGGAGAAGAGCGGAAATGTGCTCGCGACTTATAACATTCTTTCCGATTTTTACCGTCATGGCAAGCTTTCGGATATGAAGACGACATGGGAAAAGGAACTTGCCGCACTTCCAAAGGGCGGTACCTACGTGGTTACCCTCACGGCATACGACTCATGGGGAGCTGAAAGCAACACGCTTACCAAGGAATTCAAAACGGCCAGCAACGATCCGGAGGATTCTAAGCTTCCCGAAGCGTATGTGGACTTTGATTTCAAGGATGGAACGATTACCGACGCGAAGGGCAATGTCACGATCGAGAACAAGGGTGCGACGGTCGGCACGGCGGCTGTGACGGCCGGCACGAAGTCGGCGACGGTGAACGCTCTGCGCGTGAGCAATTCCGGCGAATATGTGCTTTGCACGTTCAACAAGCTGGACACGGGCGACACCGTCAAAGCGTGGGCGGAGAACGGCTTTTCCGTCGAGGCTTTCTATGTCATGGGCATGAAGGGAAGCATTCAAGGTGTCGTATGCGGAACGGAATACGGCGGCTGGGGCCTTGCCGAGGATAGGACCGGTACACCGTATTTTATCACCGGCTATGGCGATAACAAGTATAACAAGGGTGCCTATGCGTCGAGTGCTTCTTCGACGACGGAGCTTGTGCATGTCGTTGCGGTCTATGATTATGTAAGCAAGCTGAATCTGATCTACATCAACGGCGTTTTGGCAGGCTCGACCGCGATTGAAGGCAGCTTTTATCCCGGCAGAGACGAGGCTTTCAACAAATTCTGTCTCGGCGCGGATTATATAACTGAGGGAAGAATCACCGCGACGCTCACGTCTGAGTTTCCTTCTTCTGATATGACAATGGTGGACGCGAAGATTTATGCTTCCGCTTTGAACAGCGAGCAGGTGAAGACCGCATATGCCAATGCGTTGGCAATCTTGGATGAGGATACCCCCGATACGCCTACGGCGCCGACGGTATACGTGGATTTCGATTTCAAGGACGGAACAATCACCGATACGAAGGGCAATGTCACAATCGAGAACAAGGGTGCGACGGTCGGCACAGCGGCTGTGACGGCCGGTACGAAGTCGGCGACGGTGAATGCTCTGCGCGTGAGCAATTCCGGCGAATATGTGCTTTGCACGTTCAACAAGCTGGACACGGACGACGCCGTCAAGGAATGGGCGGAAAACGGCTTTACGGTTGAGGCGTTCTATGTCATGGGGACAAAAGGCGGCGTTCAGGGTGTCGTCTGCGGCACGGAGCAGGCGACTTCGACCGGACTTCGCGGCGGCTGGGGCATTGCCGAAAATGCCGGCAAGCCGTACTTTATCACCGCGTCCTCGAAGAACGCCTATGACAGCGCGAATACGACGGCAGCGGCGGCCTCCTCGACGACGGAGCTTGTGCATGTCGTCGCAGTCTACGACTATGCGGCAGGGAAGCAGTATCTCTACATCAACGGGATCTGTGTCAACTCCGACGGTCAGGCTCTGAGCGGAGACTTTGCTCCCGCAGGCGCGGAAGCATTCAATAAGTTCTGCCTCGGTGCGGATTACAAGGAAATTGCGAAAGCCACTTCGACGTCTGCGATCGATTTTCCGACCTCAGATATGACGATGGTAGATGCGAAAATCTACTCCGGAGCGCTGAACGCCGAGCAGGTGAAGAACGCATACGGAGAAGCGTTGGCACTTTTGGATGAAGGCACTCCTGTTACGCCGACCTCTCCGGAGGCATACGTGGATTTCGATTTTTCGGATGGGACGATTACCGATACAAAGGGCAATGTTACGATCGAGAACAAGGGCGCGACGGTCGGCACGGCGGCTGTGACGGCCGGTACGAAGTCGGCGACGGTGAATGCTCTGCGCGTGAGCAATTCCGGCGAATATGTGCTTTG
>URZF01000076.1 GCA_900552255.1 uncultured Eubacteriales bacterium
CAAGATCCGCTATAATTATTGTCAGGTGATCCGCCCGAAAAAGACCTATTCCTATATCTTTGAATTCAACGGGGATGTCGCCGAGATCGTGTTTCAGCCGGATGAGGCCATGCTTGCGCTGATACGGGAAGCGATCGACCGAAAGGAGCAGGAGGAATAATCGCTTTTGCACGGCGGCAAAAATCAAAAAGATAAAATATTTTCCAAAGGTACTTGAAAATTGGATTTGCTTCGTATATAATGACGTTACTAGCAGGATATTAGGAGGAAAACAGAAATGCTTGAAGCGATAAAGGACATTCTTTCAAAGCAGCTGAGAGTTGACATCAACAGCATAACGGAGGATACGAGAATCGTGGATGATTTGGGCGCCGATTCGCTCGACGTTGTGGAGATGCTGATGACGATCGAGCAGGATTATGGCGTTATCGTCCCCGACGATGTGATCGCTACATTCAAAACCGTGGGAGATGTCGCAAGATATATCGAAAACAATCAGCAGTAAAATTTGTGTATCAAAGAGGGGCGCCGGATTTTTCTCGGCGTCTTTTTTATTGCTTGCAAACGAGCCCCGCGGACATCGCCCGTTTTGTATTGACTTTTTCCGTGGGGCGCGGTATAATTGACACAGTATCGATCGGTTAGGGGCGCAGGATGCGCAAATTTGTTTTGCCGGAAGGAAATTTTATGGCAGCTATTTCAAGACGTGCCGCAAGGGAATGCGCGCTCAAAATGCTTTACAGCTATGATTTTAATAAGGAAGCGGAGCCGGAATCGTTTTTCTCTCTCATATGCGGGGAAGCGGAGATTCCGTCGGATGATTTTGCGTACTCTCTTTTCTGCGGAACGCTGGCGCATATCGGGGACATCGACGCGAGAATCTCGGAGAACGCGAAGGGATGGAGGCTCGACCGCATCGCGCGCATGTCGCTTGCCATCATGCGGCTCTGCGTATATGAGCTGCTTTATACGGAGGTGCCGACGCCGATTGCCATCAACGAGGCGGTGGAGCTTGCAAAGGCATATGACGGCGACGATGCCCCCGCATTTATCAACGGCATCCTCAATTCCATCGCGGTGAAATCCGGCAGGAACAACGCATGAGAGTGCTTGGCATCGATACGAGCAATTATACGACGTCGATAGCGCTCGTGGACGAGGACGGTTTCCGTCAGGAGCGGCGGCTTTTGTCGGTGGGCAAGGGAGAGCGCGGGCTCCGGCAGAGCAGCGCGCTTTTTTTGCATACGGTGAATCTGCCGGAGATCATACGGGCGCTTGCCCCGATGGAAAAGCTCGACGCGGTGGCCTACAGCGCCTATCCGAGAGACGTTGCCGGCTCCTATATGCCATGCTTCCTTGCGGGACAAGCGGCTGCGCAGACGGCGGCTTCGGTGCTGAACGTCCCCTTGTACCGCTTTTCCCATCAGGCGGGACATCTGATGGCGGCGGTAAAGACCTGCGGCTCGGAGTCGATCGGCAGAGGGGAATTTCTTGCATTTCATCTGTCGGGCGGAACGACGGAGCTTCTGCATGTGACGCCGGACGAGACGATCGGCTTTGCCGCGGAGATCGTCGGCAGAACGCTCGATATCTCGGCAGGGCAGCTTGTCGACCGCATCGGCGTGATGCTGGGGCTTTCGTTTCCGTGCGGAGGGGAATTGGAGCGTCTTGCGGGGGAGTCGGAGCGGGAGCCGGCGGTGCAGGTGTGCGTCCGCGGCGCCGACTGCAATCTCTCCGGCGCCGAAAACATCGCGGCAAGGATGGTTGAAAACGGAACGCCGGCGTGCGATATCGCAAAATTTGCGCTTGCCTTTGTCATGCGGACGGTCCTTGGCATGTCGCAGGCGGCAAGAGCGCGGTATCCGTCCCTTCCGATCCTTTATGCCGGAGGGGTCATGCGGAACGCCTATATCCGGCAGGCGATAGCGTCGGCGCTTTCCGACGTTTGGTTTGCCGAGCCGGAGCTGTCGAGCGACAACGCGGTCGGCACCGCATATCTCGGACTGGAACGACTGAAAAGAGAAGTGAGGCAGGAATGGAAAAGCGAATCATAACCGTTTCGGAGCTCAATGAATATATCAAAATGGTTTTGGAAAACGACGAGCTCCTGATGCGCGTTTTCATCAAGGGCGAAATATCGAATTTCACGAACCATTATAAGACGGGGCATTTTTATTTTTCCTTGAAGGACGAGGGAGGCGCGGTGCGCGCCGTTATGTTCCGAGGCAGCGCGTCGAAGCTGAAATTCGTTCCGGAAAACGGAATGCGCGTCGTCGTGGGCGGCCGCGTAGGGGTTTTTCCGCGTGACGGTCAGTATCAGGTCTATGCGGAGACGATGGAGCCGGACGGGGTCGGCGCGCTTTATGTCGCGTATGAGCAGTTGAAGGCGAAGCTGGAAAAGGAGGGACTTTTCGACGCGGCAAAAAAGAAGCCGCTGCCGAAGATCCCGACGCGCATCGGCATCATCACCTCGCCCACGGGCGCCGCGATCCGCGATATCATCAACATCTTGGGCCGGCGCTTCCCGCTTGCGAAGGCCGTGCTGTATCCCGCGCTTGTGCAGGGAGAGGGAGCTGCGCCGGACCTTGTGCGCGGCATCGATTATTTCAACGGCGCGGGGGATGTCGATGTCATCATCATAGGGCGCGGCGGCGGCTCTCTTGAGGATTTATGGGCGTTCAATGGCGAGACGCTTGCGCGCCGTGTCGCGGCGTCGAAAATCCCCGTCATTTCCGCCGTAGGGCATGAAACGGACTTTACGCTCTGCGATTTCGCGGCGGACAGACGCGCGCCGACGCCTTCGGCGGCGGCGGAGCTTGCCGTCCCGGAGACGGGCGAGCTTTCCCGCAAGCTGTCGAATGTCACGGCGAGACTTGGGCTTCTCATGGAGGGAAAAACCGGCTTGTATCGGGAGCGTCTCACGCGGCTCGCGTCCGCGCGCGTCCTGATGAGTCCGATGAATATGGTCGACGATAAGCGAATGGCGCTTGCGATGGAGGAGCGCGCGCTCTTTGACAGGATGACGGCGCTTCTTTCACGCAAGCGGGCGGATTTTGCCAGAGATACCGCGAAGCTCGACGCGCTCAATCCGCTTTCCGTGCTTTCCCGCGGATATGGAGCGGTGTTCACCGGAGAGGGCGCCGTCATAAAAAGCGTCGCGCAGACCGCCGTCGGAGAACGGCTGTCCTTGATGCTTTCGGACGGACAGGTACAGGCCACGGTCGATGAGATCCTTGCAAAGGACGGAAAATAAAAGAAATGATATTACTGTATAAAACATATAATTCATTTGTATAAAATAACGGAGGCTGGATATGGCAGGTGAGAATCGGAAAATGACGTTTGAAGCGGCGCTTTCCCGTTTGGAGGACATCGTGCGCTCGATGGAAAACGGAAATGCAATGCTGGACGAATCCCTCACGCTTTTTGAAGAGGGCGTGAGTCTTGTCAAGTTCTGCACCAAGGCGCTGGACGAGGCGGAGCAAAAGGTGAAAATCCTTCAAAAGGGGGATGACGGCGCCGTTACGGAGACGGATTTCACCGGAAGCGCCGAGGGATGATAATGGAGATTGAAAAGCTTTTGCTGCGGGATGCGGCGCTTGTCAATGACGCGCTTCCCGCGTATCTGGAAACGACGGATGACGCCGTCGGTGTTTTATATGAATCGATGCGTTACAGCGCGCTTTCCGGCGGAAAGCGGATCCGTCCGTTTCTTGTTTTGGAGGCCTGCCGCATGTTCGGCGGTGAGGAAAAGGCGGCGCTGCCGTTCGCCTGCGCGATCGAATGTGTGCATGCGTCCTCTCTTATCCATGACGATATGCCCTGCATGGACAACGATGCGCTGCGCCGCGGCAAACCGACGAACCATGTCGTTTTCGGCGAGGATATCGCGCTTCTCGCGGGCGACGCGCTGATCACCCGCGGATATGAAATTGCCGCGCGCAATTCGGAGGTCCCGCCGCAGGCGGCGCTGTCGGCGACGGCGATGCTCCTGCGCGCCGCCGGTGCGGAAGGGATGATGGGCGGTCAGCAGATCGACCTTGCCGCCGAGAAAAAGAAGGCGGATTTTGATACGCTTTTGAAGATGCACGCCAAAAAGACGGGCGCGCTCATCCGCGCTTCGGCGCTGCTCGGCTGTGCGGCTGCGGGAATCTGCTCCGAATCCGATCCGCGCGTCCGTGCCGCTTCCGCTTATGCCGACGGGATCGGGCTTGCGTTCCAAATCATAGACGACATTCTCGATATGACGGGCGATGAGGCCACGCTCGGCAAAAAAACGCATGCCGACGATGCAATGGGGAAGACCACCTTTCTCAGCTTTATGAGCGTCGAAGAAGCGCACGCATATGCCGTTCGCGTCACCGAAAAAGCGAAGGCCGCCATTGCTGTATATGAAAAAAACGAGGCGCTGACTGCCTTTGCCGACTATTTGCTCGACCGGAAAAAATAAATATATAGACGGATAAAATATTTTATTCATTTGTATATTTATAGCCCGACAGGGGGGATTTATGATAGATGATGTGAATATCAAGCAGATGCTTGAAAGGAAAGGTCAGTCCCATCTTCTTCGCTATTACGACATCCTTTCCGACAGAGAAAAGAAAACGCTTCTCTCGGAGCTTTCCAAGCTCGATTTTTCCTTTTTCGAGAGGGCGGAGCGTCTTAGGCAGATTCGGAGCTGCGATATTTCGCCCATCGATATTTTTACGAGCCGTATGGCAGAGCAGCGCCGCGAGGAGCTCGAAGCTGCCGGACTTGCCGCGATCGGCAAGGGAAGGATCGCCGCCGTGCTCCTCTGCGGGGGGCAGGGAACGCGGCTCGGCTTTGACCATTCCAAGGGAATGTATGACATCGGGCTCACCCGTCCGCTTCTTATTTTTGAGCTTCATTTTTCCTATATGCTTGGGGTGGCGAGGCGTGCCGGCGCGTGGTTCCCCATTTTTGTTATGACAAGCGAGATCAACGATTCGGAGATCCGGGAATTTCTCGCAGCGCACGACTATTTCGGGTACAATGGGGGATTTGTGCATTTTTACGTTCAGAATATGGTTCCTTCCACGGGCCTTGACGGAAAGATTCTGATGGGCGGCAGGGACTCGCTCGCCATGTCGCCGGACGGAAACGGCGGCTGGTTTTCCTCTCTTGTATCGGCGGGACTTTTGGATTTTGTGAAAACCTCCGGAGTCGAATGGTTCAATGTGGTGTCGATCGACAACGTGCTTCAACGCACGGTGGATCCGCTCTTTGTCGGCGCTACGCTGTGTTCAGGAGCGGACTGCGGGGCGAAGGTAATCAAAAAAGCGACGCCGGACGAGAGGATCGGGCTTATCTGCCGGAATGCAGGCCATCCTGCGGTGATCGAATATTATGAGC
Organism: uncultured Eubacteriales bacterium; assembly: GCA_900552255.1. Taxonomy (GTDB): domain Bacteria; phylum Bacillota; class Clostridia; order Oscillospirales; family CAG-272; genus QALR01. Next base: position 5,377 of record URZF01000076.1, read on the forward strand.
TTGATCGTCTGATCAAGGAAGAGCATGTGAATACGGACGGCATCGAATACGGAGTGATTCTCAATTATCTGTTCCGTACCGACCGGATGGAGGGGACGCTCAGCCATCCGCTTCCTGTGCACAAGGTGCGCAAGAAAATACCGTATTTTGACGACGGAAAGCTGGTCGTTCCCAAGCAGGAAAACGGCTATAAATATGAGATGCTGGCGACGGATCTCGTCGAGTTTATGGGCTCTTGTCTGCCGTATGAGGTGCGGCGTGAGGCCGAATTTGCGCCGGTCAAAAACCGGCATGGCGCAGATTCCGTCGATTCCGCGCGTGAGATGCTTACGGCGGCAGGATATGAGCTGTAAAAGGCAAATCCGGGGGAATCCATGTAATCATTTTCGCATAAAAAGGAACCGGAATTTTTCCGGTCCTTTTTTTGATGAAAAATCATAGCGAATTTCTGATTATCTTTGCATTGGGTGGCAAATGTCGGTTCAGTCTGATATTTCAGGCTTTTCCGGCATTTTCATTTGCGGAAGATGCCCGGCAATCGCGGCATTTCCAAGCTTCATTCAGCAATCAAAGCTGTACGAGCGCAAAAAGCACGATATTTAGTTAAGTCCTGACAATTTTCGCAACCGTCATTAGACTGTCCCGAATGGACGGTCTGAATTTTTTTGACGGTAGCAAAAATACAGTAAAAATTTGTCGGCGGCTAAGTTGCATCATGGTGATTCCCTCCTGTAAGCCGCAGGAGCTGCCAGCGAGTCATCCCTTTTGAGGGCAAAAAGAACGGCGGCCTTGAAATGTGCTTCAAAACCGCCGGCAGAGGAGCAAACCAGAAAATAGGTGCACGAATTTATTTGCCCCGGTCATCGCTTTTTTCTTTCCCCGTCCGGGGCAGATAATTTATTAAGTAGAGCGAATTCAATGTGCGCTAATCGCTTCCTTGTATCTTTTCTTTCAGCTTTTGAAAAGATGTATCACTGATCGCATGTTCTATCCTGCAGGCATCATGGGCCGCAATATCGTGGGGAACACCTGCTTTGATGAGCTGCTTTGTAAAAAAACGATGTTTTTCGTAAATCTGTTCAGCAAGCCGTAGTCCCTGTTCCGTCAAAGAAAGTGTGCTATCTGCCTTTTTCATCACATGGCCGGACTTGGACAATTCTTTGACAGCTCTGGTTACCGAAGGCTTTTTTACACCCAAATGCTCTGCAATATCTACGCACCGAACACAGTCGTTTTGTTTCTGGAGTATAAAGACAGCCTCCAGATAATCCTCCATTGCTGATGTCAAAGCCATTGCCACACCTCCCTATATTTTTCGCAGCACATTGCGATGATAGCGCACTTTTCCTTGTTCAAGGTAGATCACGCAGTCGGCGGCTTCGGCAATTAAATCCATATCATGTGTAATCAGAAGAACACATTTTCCTTCGCTTGCAAGCTGTTTGAAAAGCTGTACCGTCAACCGCATGTTGTAGCCATCTAATCCGCTCGTCGGCTCGTCAAATACAAGAAGATTCCTATTGCTCGCTGCTGCAATCGCCAGAAGCAAGCGTTGCTTCTGGCCGCCGGAGAGCGAGGCTGGATGCCGGTTTTGAAAAGCGTCCAGTCCCATTTCTTTTAACCTTGTCAAAGCACACTCTTTTAGGATAGATGTTTCCTTTTTCCCAATCCAAAACTCATTCAAAACCGTTGGGGCATAGAGCTGATAATCGGAATCT
>URZF01000077.1 GCA_900552255.1 uncultured Eubacteriales bacterium
TGCTATGAGCCGAATGCTCCCGCACCTGTTGATGAATCGTGGCTCGAAAGACGCAATCAAAGAGGCGGCACATTTGCAAATCGTCATAACGGTCATAGCTGCCATCGTCACATAGGAAACGACATGCCCGCCAAGAAGATCGTAAGACAGCTTGTCTGCAAAAATCGGCTCAATCAGCGCCGTCAGAATGAACAGAATCTGCGTACAGGTCTTGATCTTGCCGAGAGAATTCGCCGCGATCACGATGCCGTCCGTATTGGTGACAACCATGCGCATGGAGGTCACAGCAAGCTCGCGGAAAATCACGACGACGGTCGCTGCCAACAGCAGCACGCCATATACGCTCATTCCCTCGTCGCGGCCGGTCACATAACAAAGACAGATCAAAGCGACAAACACCATCAGCTTATCTGCGAGCGGATCGAGAAACTTTCCGAAATTTGTCACAAGGCCGTCGCGTCTTGCGATATGACCGTCCACAAAATCCGTAAAGGAAGCAAGACCGAAAAAGGCGGCGGCAATCAGCCTTGACCAAACGCCAAGTCCGAAATCAAACGTGATGAACACCATGAGAAACGGCACCATGATCATCCTTGCGACCGTAAGCTTATTGGGAAGATTCAGTTTCATGATAACCTCCAAAGTTTTGTCCGCTTATCGCGGACAGCGGTAAAATATCAAAAATCAAACGACTGCTCTGCCGATGAGATCGTAGTCCACGGCCTCCTCGATGTCCACCTCGACAAACGCTCCGGGCGCGATGCGCTTTTTGCCGAGGGCATTGCGGAAATAAACCTTGGTATCGATATCCGGCGCGTCATAGGCGCTTCTGCCGTAATAAATCTCCGCAACGGAGTCATAAGCCTCGCACAGCACGGTCATTCTCTTCCCGACAAAAGCTTGGTTTTTTCTCTCCGCGATATGCAGCTGCTCGCGCATGATGATATCATATCTGTCCTGCTTTGTCTGCTCGTCGATCTGATTCTCAAAATCGTAAGCCGGCGTGTCCTCCTCACGGGAATATGTGAAAGCACCCAAACGGTCAAATTCCGTCTGCGCAATATATTCGCAAAGCTCATTAAAGTCCTCTTCCGTCTCGCCGGGGAATCCGACGATGACCGTCGTGCGAATACAAATATCCGGGATTTCTCGGCGCAGCCTTTCCACCACAGCCTTAATCATAGCGGAATCCCCGTGCCGATTCATCGCAGAAAGCATGCGATCGCTGATATGCTGAATCGGCAGGTCTATGTATTTCACGATTCTGTCGTTGTTTTTGACCTCGGCAATCAGCTCCTCCGTGATTTTATCGGGATAGCAGTATAAAATCCGTATCCACGGAATGGCCGTCGCCTCACAGATCGCGCGAATCAGCTCGGGAAGCCGATATTCTCCATAGAGGTCGAGACCGTACCGCGTCGTATCCTGCGCGATGAGATTGAGCTCCTTCACGCCGATCGATTCCAGCTCTTTCGCTTCCTTCACAAGATCCTCTATCGGACGGCTGCGAAAGCCGCCGCGAATGAGCGGAATCGCGCAGTAGGTGCATCGGTTGTCGCAGCCCTCCGCCACTTTCAGATAGGCGGTATATTCCGGCGTCGTCACAATGCGCTCTCCACCGAGCGCCGCAGTATTCTTATCCCCGAAAAAGCTGTATTTCTCCCCTTTCAGGACAGCCTCCACCGCCTCTGTGATGTGATCCAAGCTTCCGACGCCGATCACCGCGTCCACCTCCGGGATCTCGTCAAAAATCTGCGTCCGGTAACGCTCCGCAAGACATCCTGTCACAATGATTGCACGCAGCAAACGATGTTCCTTGAGCCATGCGACATCAAGGATATTTTCGATCGCTTCATTTTTTGCGCTCTCAATAAATGCACAGGTATTGACGATGATCACATCCGCTTCGATATCCTCCGGCGTGATCTCATAGCCCGCGGATACCAGCTTTGCCAGCATCACCTCGGTATCCACCAAATTCTTGGAGCAGCCGAGCGAAACGAATCCGATTTTGATTTTCTTGTCTTTTTTCATAAACCAACAAGCCCTTTGTTTTATACTGTCGTATATATTATTTTATACATTAGAATATCATTTGATTATGCCTTTGTATAAGTCGTTCCGTCCTTGGTATCCACAAGAGCGATTCCCTTTTCCAAAAGCTCCGCACGAATGGCGTCCGCAAGCGCGTAATTCTTTGCTTTTTTAGCCTCGGCGCGCTCCGCGACCTTCTCGAGAATCCATGCGTCGTCTCCATCCTCGGACGCAGATTCCTCCGCCACGGCTTCTTTGATCAGGCCGAGCGATAGCACACGGTCAAAATCCTCCGCTACGGCACGTTTTGTCGCATCGTTGATTGCGGGATCCTTGAGCATATCGTAAAGCACGGTAAGCCCCTGCGCGGTGTTGAGGTCCTGTCCCACCGCATCGATAAACTTCGTCCGATATGAATCCAGTGCCGCCGCATCGACATCACCGGCCGCGGAAAGTCCCGCGATCCGTTTTGTCAGCTTCGCATAGGCTGCCGCCGCGTTGTCGAGATTCGGAAAGCTGAACGTCAGCGGCTTGCGGTAGTGGCTTTGCAGGCAGAAGAGTCGATACGCAAGCGGATCATAGCCGCGGTCCTCCAGCAGCGACACCGTCAGAAATTCCCCCTTGGATTTGCTCATCTTGCCGGTTTCGTCGTTGAGATGTTGGACGTGGAACCAATAATTGCACCACTTATGCCCGACATATGCCTCGCTCTGCGCAATCTCGTTCGTATGGTGCGGGAAGATATTATCCACACCGCCGCAGTGGATGTCGAGCCGCTCGCCGAGATATTTGATGCTGATGCCGGAGCACTCGATGTGCCAGCCCGGATAGCCGAGCCCCCACGGGCTTTCCCATTTCAGCTCCTGATCGTCGAATTTCGATTTGGTGAACCAAAGCACAAAATCGCTTTTGCTGCGCTTGTTCGTGTCCTCTGAAACGTCGTCGCGCACTCCGACCATCAGCTCCTCCGTGTTATGGCCGGAGAGCGCATAGTAATCCTTCGCCTTTGAGGTGTCGAAATAGACGTTCCCCTCGGCGATATAGGCAAATCCATGCTCCAACAGATAGGAAATGATTTTGATAAACTCATCGATGCAGCCGGTAGCCGGCTGCACGATGTCGGGTGTTTTGATATTCAGCTTCGCACAGTCGTCAAAAAACGCTTTCCGGTAAAATTCCGCGATCTCGAGGACGGTTTTATGCTCCCGTTTCGCGCCCTTCAGCATTTTGTCCTCTCCGGTATCCCCATCGCTCGTGAGATGGCCGACGTCGGTCACATTCATCACGCGCGTGACATCATAACCGACGTAACGCAGAAATTTTTCCAGCACATCCTCCATGATATAGGTCCTGAGGTTGCCGATATGGGCAAAATGATACACGGTGGGACCGCAGGTATACATTTTCACCTTGCCGGGTTCGTTCGGGACAAATTCCTCTATCGTTTTTGACAGCGTGTTATAAAGCTTCATATATAAAATGTCTACCCTTTCTTTTATGCTTTGGGACCTGCGTTTATGATATTCGCAGGCATATCCGTATATTTCTTGAAATTCTCACGGAATTTTTCCGCAAGCGTGCGCGCCGCCTTCTCATATGCCGCCTTGTCCGTCCACACATTCCGCGGGTCGAGAATCTCCTGCGGGACCTCCGGGCAGGACTTTGGAATATAGACGTTGAAAATGGGATCGAGCACATATTCCACGTTGTCAAGCATGCCGGAAAGCGCCGCCGACACCATCGCCCGCGTATAGCGGAGCTTCATGCGCGGCACCGTTCCCGCGGCGCCTCCGCACCAGCCGGTGTTCACAAGGAACACACGCGCATGATTTTCATCGATTTTCTCACCGAGCATCGTCGCATATACGCTCGGGGAGAGCGGCAGGAACGGCGCGCCGAAGCAGGTCGAAAACGTCGTCTGCGGCTCCGTGACGCCGCGCTCCGTGCCCGCGAGCTTGCTCGTATAGCCCGAAACAAAATGGAACATCGCCATGTCGCGGTCGAGCTTTGCGATGGGAGGCAGAACGCCGAAAGCGTCCGCAGTGAGGAAAATCACCGTTTTCGGCTGTGCGCCGACGCCGGAGGGCTCCGCGTTCGGAATGTATTCCACGGGATAACCCGCGCGGGTATTCTCCGTCAGGGAGCCGTCGTCATAATCCGGAACGCCGTTTTCATCGACGATGACGTTTTCAAGCAGCGTGCCGAATTTCACCGCGCCGTAAATCTCCGGCTCATGCTCCGCAGACAAATGGATGCACTTCGCATAGCAGCCGCCCTCGATATTGAATACGCCCTTATCCGACCAGCCGTGCTCGTCGTCCCCGATGAGCTTTCTCGCAGGATCCGCGGAAAGCGTCGTCTTGCCCGTGCCGGAAAGTCCGAAGAATACGGCGCTGTCTCCGTCCTTTCCGATATTCGCGGAGCAGTGCATCGAGAGCACGCCGCGCTTTGGCAGAACATAATTCATCACGGAAAATACGCTCTTTTTGATCTCGCCCGAATAACCGCTGCCAGCGATCAGCACAAGCTTCTGCTCATAATCGATGATGATGGCCGCCTCGCTGTGCACGCCGTCCACTTCCGGGATACACTTGAAGCCGGGCGCCGCCAAAATGGTAAAGTCCGGCACGAAGCCGTCCAGCTCCGCCTCCGTCGGACGGATCAAAAGCTGATGGATGAACAGATTCTGGCTCGCCATTTCGTTGACGATGCGGAAGCGCTGTGTATAGGTCTTGTCGGCGCCTGCGAAGCCGTCGAACACAAAAATTTCCTTGTTTTGCAGATATGCGAGCATTTTTGCACGGATCGCATCGAATTTCTCTCGTTCGATCGGCACGTTGACCTTGCCCCACGCGATATCGTCGTGTACGGCGGGGGTGTCGACAATGAATTTATCGTCCGGACTCCTGCCCGTATATTTTCCCGTTTTCACGACGAGCGCACCTGTGTCGGAGAGCGTGCCCTCTCCCCTTGCCAGCGCCTTTTCCACCAATGCGGGAACGGAAAGGTTGCGAAGCACCGTCCCGTCTCCGGCAATTCCAAGCTCAATCGGTTTTATCTCTTTCATAAAAGCCTCCATTCTGCCGAAACCGGGAACCGCCCGGCCGGCTGTTTCATCAAAATTTTTGATATCACATGCAGAAAGCCAAGATGATTACATGTTTCTCCGCATATTATCTTATCACGAAGAAGGGGAAAATGGAATAGCTTTGCACAAAAATTTGTAGTTTTTTCACATTTGCACACCGCCCCGCAAAGGGAAAGCGGAGAATCAAAATTCTCCGCTTTTCTTCATTCAGTTTTCCTGCGACAGATACTGCTTCATTTTTTCAACCGCGCTCTCAATCAGAGAAGCGATCGTCTTTTCACTCAGCAGAAACCTCGCTGCGGACGGCAGCTTATCATAAAGCGCTTCCGCAACTGCGGAAAATTTAATTTCACCCGTACCGCCGCCCCACTTCTCCTCCGCTTCCGTCACAAGATGAAGCAGGATCGTCTTCGCCTGTCTGACACAGCCGAAGCGGTAAAGAAGCGCGATCCCGACGGCCAAAACCGCAAGAAAAACCACCGATAAAATGATGTCTGTCAAACAATCCCTCCCGGATATCAGAATAAAATGGTCACAAGTCCGCCGATGACAGCGGAAGCCAGCGCCGCGGCAATCGCGCCGATGAGCATTCGGACGCCGCGCCCCGGGAGGCTTTCGATCTCGCCGATCCGCTTTTCATGCGCTGCCAGCTGCTTATTCGTGAATTCCAGCTGGGTGACAAGCCTTGCGATGTTCTCATTCTGAACACGCATCTCGTCCGCCAGCCGCTCCAAACGGTCGATCCTCTGTTCGTCAAATTTTACGCGCTCCTCCGTCTTGCAAAGACGCTCGTTTTCAGACAAGACGACCACCGTCCATATGATAAAATCGTCTCAACCGGTTCACTCCTTTTTGATTTGTCCCGGCTCCGGACGCGCACAGGGAACGTCGGCGCGTCCGCCCGCGGATAAAGGCGTCTTCGCCTCCTGTCCGCATTTGAAATATCATCAAAGCGCCATATTTTTCGTTTGGCCGCTCCTTATGACATTTCACGCAAGCGTTTTTCGCTTGCGTGACCATTATACCATATCCATGAGAGAAAGTAAATATATGTTCCGAACATTTGAACTGTTTTTCACAAAGCTTCACTCGTTTTCATCGTCATTCTCCGATTTCCTCGATAGATCGGACGGCTTTAAGTGCGCAAGCGGATTCTTTGAGACCGCTTCTTCCAGCTTTTTATCGCTGATATGCGTGTAGATCTGCGTGGTGCTGAGCTGCGAGTGACCGAGGATCTCTTTTAAGGCCAGCACGTCGACGCCGCCCTCCTGATACATGAGCGTCGCTGCGGTATGACGGAGCTTATGCGTCGAAAAGTGCTTGTATTCGAGCCCCGCCGCGTCGAGATATTTGTAAACGAGCCATTGGACCGTCTTGCCGCTGATGCGCTTGCCGAGCCGGGAGATAAACAGCGCATTCTTATCCTTGATGGTCTCCATGTTTTTAGCGCGGCAGTTCAGATAGGCGGTGAGCGCCTCGCGGCAGGCGTCGTTGAGATAGACGATGCGCTCCTTGTTTCCCTTTCCGACGACGCGCATCGAACGAAGCTCGCGGTCGATATCGGAAAGATTGATGCCGACAAGCTCGGAAAGACGCATCCCGCAGTTCAAAAACAGCGTGATGATGCAAAAATCGCGTTCCTTCGTGCGGGATTCGGTGTCATCCAGTACGCTTGACAGGAGCGAAACGCTCTCGCTTTCCGTCAGATATTTGGGAAGCGAAGCCTTCCTCTTCGGCGTTTCGATATCGATCGCAGGATTTTTCTCCATGACCTTTTCCGTCGCGACCATGTACTTGAAAAAGGCTTTGAGAGCGGAAAGCTTGCGCGCGCGCGAGGCCGTCGAATTTCCGCGCTCATTTGCCGTATAAACAAGAAATTCCAAAATATCGAGCGTTGTGACGCTTTTCACAAAATCATTGTCCACC
>URZF01000078.1 GCA_900552255.1 uncultured Eubacteriales bacterium
AACGGAAAAGCAACAAAAAAACGGATTTTTTAACCAACAGTCCGTTTTGAGGCAGAAAGTCTTGTCCCGTAACGGCGCTCAGAACAGCAGCACCTCCCGGTTCGTGCCGTAAAAGATATCCTCATGCCCGCCGATCCTCCGGCAGAAAGCCTCAAAGGCCTCCCAAAAATCCCATGCGTCAAATTCATATGAATGTCCCCAAATATAGAAAAGCTGCGGGATGTCCGTCGCGGAAGCGAGGAATTCCTCGCCGAGCGCAAGCATTTTGTCCATATCCAGGTGATATACCGTCGGCGCGAATGCGATAAGGTCGCGCTGGATCCCGAAGCCGCCGTTTGCATCGACGGTTCTGGCATAGCGAATACCGGTATGCTCCCGCACAAGACGCTCCACTCTCGCATCGTGATTGACGCCGCCTCCGGGATACGCCATACCGACGACCTCATATCCGGCAAGCGCCGAAAGCGCCTGCCGGTCCTCCTCCACCTGCCGCACTACCTCTTCATTCGGCAACGTACACAGCGCCGGATGCGTCAGCGTATGCGCCGCGACCTCATGGCCGTCGTAGACCGCACGCACATCCTCCGCGCGAACTTTATCGTGTCTTACCTGCACGCCGCCGCGAATAAGCGCATTCTTCCCGCCCAAAAGTCCCGAATTGAGATTGAACGTCGCCCGCAGACCGTACCGGTTAAAAATCTCAATCAGCCGTATATCCTGCGTAACGCCGTCGTCATAGCTGAACGTGACCGCCTTTTTCTTTCCGTTCCACATCGCCATAGTCCCACCCCGCAAAAAGCTTCGGTATCAGTATATCACGGCAGACGTCGGCCGTCAAGAAATGCGCTGAGGAAAAAAATCAGAAAAGCTATTGCGTTTGGTTTTTAAAAATGATAATATATTGATATATTTTGAAATCATATGCGGCAGCGCAGACGGCGGACTCCCGCTGTCTCCTCGTTTTTCAAAAACACCGGCCGTCATAAATCATGCCATTTCTCCTACGCCCGCGGCAACTCCGAAATAATGCCTCGGCAGCATCAATCCGAAAGGCGGAAAAATTCCATGAAGCATCCTTTCATACCGGACATCATGTTCGACAGCATACACGACATCACGCCGGAGTATCTCCTGTCAAAGGACATCCGCGCCGTTGTGCTCGACATCGACAATACGCTTGTGACCTACGGGATGCCGGAGCCCACGGCGGAGGTCACAAATTGGATCGAGGCGCTGCAAGCTAAGGGCATTTCCGTCGCACTCGCCTCAAACAATGGGCGGGAGCGAGTCGAGCTTTTCAACAAAAAGCTCGGTGTATTTACGACCTACAAAAGCGGAAAGCCCTCTCCCCGCGCCGTTTTTGCTTCCTGCGAGCATTTCGGCGTCAAGCCGGAGGAGACTGCCGTGATCGGCGATCAGATCTTTACCGACGTCTGCTGCGCGAAACGGGCAGGTGCGCTTGCGATTCTCGTCACGCCGCTGCCATACGACGAAAATCTCTTTTTCAAATTCAAGCGCCTGATGGAAAAGCCCTTTATCCGCGCCTACCGCCGGAAGCAGGAAAGAAAGCACGGATGACGGTCACAGTCCCTCACAAAATCAGGAAAAGGAGGTCACACTATGATTTTTGAAAGCCTGTATATATCCAGTTTCGGCAAGCTGTCCGATCAAAAATTCGATTTTTCGGAGGGCGTCAACATCGTCGAGGGAGCCAACGAATCCGGAAAATCCACGATATGCGGATTTATCCGATTCATGTTTTACGGGCTTCCCTCAAAGCCTGACGAAAAGCTTCGCACCATCAGCTGGCAGGACTCCCGTGCGGCGGGCTCGCTTACGTTTTCCGAGGACGGAAAGCGGTATCGGATCGAGCGCGAGGTCATCTGTGTCACCTCCTCCGACGGCAAACCGTCCTACCGAGAAAAATGCGCCGTATACGATGCGGACACCAATCTTGTCTGCTTCAAGGGGCAATCGCCCGGCGAGGTATTTTTCGGCGTGTCCGGTTCCGTTTTCGACAGCACCGTTTATATCCGTCAAACGGAGAACACCCGCGTCGGCGGTCACGAGCTCGGCGAGGAAGCGGAAAACATTTTATTTTCCGCCAATGAGAGCATCAATACCAAAAAGGCGATCGCGAAGCTCGATTCCGCAAGAGTGTTCCTGCTGCACAAAAACAGACGGGGCGGAAAAATCGCGGAGCTGGAAAGCGCCCGCGACGAAACGGCGGAAAAGCTGGAAACCGCTATGAAAGCGAGCGGCGACATCATCTACCTCGAGGGAACCCGGCGCCAGCTTTCCGAAAAAAAAGAGGAAGCGGAGCGCCGTCTCGAAGCCGTCAAGGCGGAGCTTGAAAAATACGAACGCTACACCATGAAAAAGGCCTACCTGAGACGCAAGGCGGAAAAGGCGCGTCTCGCGGAAACGGAGGAAAAAATCGCCGCGAAAAAATCGCCGCCGGAGCACGGCGGACGCGACATATCTTCCGACGAGTATATCGCCTCGCTTGAAAAAATGCAGGGCAGCCTTGAGCTTGCCGCTTCCCGCTATGCCGACGCGGAAGCGGCGCTTTCCGACGCAACCCAAAAAATATCGGACATGAGCGAAAAGCTCGCGATTTTTGAACGCTTCGGCGCGAAGGGCGGCAAGACCCGTGAGGAGCTCATCTCGAAAACCCGTGCCATGCGCCGTGCCCGTTCGGCTTCCGTCAAGCTTTTCACGGGCGCGTTCGTTCTCACAGCGCTTTTCGCCGTTCTCTGTGCCGTTCTCTTTCTCGGCGCGCCGGACATGCCTGCCGTTTTCAAATATATCACGGCGGCGCTCATTCCCATCTTTGCCGTCATAGGCATCGTTTTTTTAGTCCGAGCGACGTCGCTCAAAACGGACATCCGCACCATCTGCGCCAAATTCGGCTGTGCGGATTATGCCGAATTTGAGGAGCTGGTCCGCGCCGCCTCCGAGGACGAGGCCTATATGGTCTTTATCACCGGCGCACGCGACGAGGCCAATGACAAATTCAACGCAGCTTCCGCGAAGCTGGAACAGATCAGCGCGGAAATTTTGGAGGTTCTCGGAAAGGACGGCTTTGAAATCTCGGGCAATACCGCAGCTTCCCTTTCGGAGGCCATCGCGTCATGCCGCGGCATCCGCACGGAGCTTGCGGGACTGGAATCGGCATACGAGGAGCAAAAAAGCAGAATCGCCGAAATCGAGGAATCCCTCGCGGCCTATCCCAAGGAGTATTTGAAATCCGCCTGCCTCGACGAATACGACGAGACGGAAATGGAAAGCTTCAACCTCACTGCGAAAAGACGCGACAGCGAATTTTTATCGGGTGCGATCGCCTCCCAAACCGACAAGCTTCATCAGATCGATTTGGAGCTGTCAGCGCTGACGGCGACGGCGATAAGGCCGACCGAGCTTGCCGAACAGAAAGCCGCGCTCGACGAGGAAATCCGAGAGCTGACCGCCAAATGGGATGCTTATATGCTCGCCGTCGAATCGCTGGAAAAGGCCAGCGGAAAGCTGCGTCCCAGATTGTTCGCTCCCCGCTTTCGCTCACGCTCAATCATGGCCCCTGCCCACAAACCCGCAGCCATTTTTAGCGACCAGTCCCCGCGAGCTGAATGCGAACCGTAGGCGAAGCATGAAGCCGTTCCGGAGGGAATGGTGCACCAGATCGTGCCTTCTTGAAATAGAGCAACAAAAAAACGCCCTACACTTTCGTGTAAGGCATTCTTTGGTGCACCATCAGTGGGCGCGTTAAGAATTCAGTCCTGCGGACTGAATTTAGCGACCAGTCCCCGCGAGACGAACACGAGCGCTTGCGCGAAGTGCGAGTCCGTCCCGGAGGGAATGGTGCAACAAAAAAGCCGCAACATTCGTTGCGGCTTTTCTTGGTGCACCATTCCCATCCAAAAACGAACTAAGTACTTCTTCGAGGGAGACCGGGCGTCCGCCCTCCTGGTAGTTGAAATTCACCACGATGCGGTCATCGAACAGATAAATAGAGTTGACAAAGCAATCGATGACCTTTTCCTGAAAGGCGATATCCGCCGGGTCGCCGTGGCGGAACTGATCGAACCAGAATAGAATCTGTTCCCGGGTGATGGGCGGCTTTTCGATCCGCTCCTGCAGGATGCCGGTTTCCAGCGCTTCACGCTGCTGTTCCAGCTCCTCCATCCGCGCCTTGGTGGCGGGCGTCAGGATGCCCTGCTCGATGGCCGCCACCAGATTGTCTATGCGGCGCTTCACCTCTTTTAGCTCCGCCTGCAAAACCGGCAGGCGGGTGTTTTCCTTGCTCTGGTATTCCAGCAGCTTGTCCGCCAGCAGGTCGATGACCCGGTCATTCAGCACCTTCTCCAGCGCCGTCTGCACCACAAACTGTTCCAGCGGTTCCTTGCGCACCGGCTTCAGGCTGCAAACCTCCTTGCCGCTGCGTTTTCGGGTGCCGCACTTATAGTAACAGTGCACCGTGCCCGTATGGCTTCTACCGCTCTCCCCCGCCATCATGGTGCCGCACTTGCCACAGAACAGCTTGGTAGTCAACAGATAGTGGACATCCGCCTTGTTGTGGGCCGGTGCCTGACGGTGAATTTCGCACCGTCGCTGCACCGCATCGAAGCAATCCGGATCGATGATGGCCGGGATAGCATCCGGTATGACGGTATCCTTATAGCGGTATTCACCCAGATACCGGCGATTCTTGAGCAGCGTCTGGAAGCTGTTCTTGGTGAACGGGTTGCCCCGACTGTTGCGGATACCGCGGGCGTTCAGCGATTCGATGATGCTGCGGATGCTCTCCCCTGCTGCGTACCGCTGGAACGCTTCCTGCACCACCGGTGCAGTGACCGGGTCGATCTGGTAGTGCTGCTCACTGTCGATGCGATAGCCCAGCGGCACCGGGCCGCCGTTGAACTTGGCCTTGAGGGCGTTCTCTTTATGACCGCGGCTGACCTTCTCGGCCAGCTCCGCCGAATAGTACTCGGCCATGCCTTCCAGCAGGCTTTCCAGCATGATGCCTTCCGGCGTGTTGGAGATGGGTTCCGTCACCGACACCACATGGACCCGGTTGTTTTTGAGGATGCGCTTATAATGGGCCGAATCGTACCGGTTGCGGGAAAAGCGGTCCAGCTTCCACACCAGCACCGCCTCAAAGGTGTGGGTGGCGCTGTCGTGGATCATCTGCTGGAACTGCGGGCGGCTGTCGGTCTTGGCGGACAGTGCCCGGTCGATGTAGGTCCGCACCACGGTGATGCCGTTCTGGTCGGCATATTCCTTGCATTCCCGCAGCTGGCCCTCGATGGATTCCTCCCGCTGGTTGTCGCTGCTGTAGCGGGCATAGATCACGGCATTCATGGCGTACACCTCCTTACTTGTGCTTCTCCTCTTCTCCCATATTGAGGATCATCTGTTTCAGACGGCGGTTCAGCTCGCTGCCCGGCGTGAAGCAGGCTTCCACAAACTCGCTCCAGTCCGGTTTGCGCTGTACCACCTCCTGCGCCCCCTCCGGCGTGACGCAGACATACCGCCCGCGGGGGTCCTCGCACAGGCCGAAGATATAATCCAGCGATACATTAAAATAGGTGGCATACCAGACCAGAATACGGTAAGGTGCCGCTGCCCGGTCTGTTTCGTACCGGTTGATGGCCGCCTGATTGGTTCCGGCCAACGCCGCCAGCTGGGCCTGGGTCAGCCCCGCATCTTTGCGCAACACACGCAGCCGGGTGCCTACGGATACATCCATGGAAAGACCTCCTGCAAAATTCGTCAATTCAAGTATAATCGAATTTTGGATTTATTGCAAGAAGTATTGTCCACTTAGGCTTCCGAAAGCACCTGATGCCACAACTTTACTGCAAAGCGTCCCTTTTGCTCAGCCGATAAATCAGGATGCCGGATATCGTACCGCACAACGCCATCGAAATCACACTGAGCAGGATTTCCGCCGGGGTGGATTCGTAATACCCGGAAAGCGTGAACGCAGCCACCAGCGGATACAGTTTGGATATGGTTCCCAGGTTTCCCACGAAGATCGTGATGAACGAGTAAACTTCCGCTGCCAGAAGGCTGAGCCAGTAATCCAGCTTCTTTTCGGTAATGAAGCAGATAATGGGCAGCACTGCGAAGAAAACGCAAATTCCATCCACCAGATAGATTTTGAGATAGTGCAAGAAAATTGCTGCCGTAAGGACCTGGGCATGAAAAGCCATTTCCACGGCAAAGGCGGCCAGAAACAGCACAAGATAGGTTCCCACGCTGAAAACCAGAATCACCATAACCTTGGCCACTACCATCTTGCCCATATTGACCGGAATGAGCAAAAGGGACTTCAGCACATCTTCCTGGCTCTCCCGACAAATGATATAACTGCCAAACAGTGCGATGATGCCCGGCAGCGCATACAGCGTTCCCAGGGACTGTACCCCGGTCAGATACCATTCCGGTTCCATGCCATACGCTTCATTTCCTCCAGCGAAAAAGCCCTGGGCTGTCACAATGACCAGTACCATGCAGAGTCCAAACAGTGCCACAAGCAGCATACGGGAACGGCGAAGTTTTTTCAATTCTGTCCAAATCATAACCTGCATTGTGTTTTCCTCACTTTTCCGAAAGACCATGATAGGCGTAGATTCCAGACGCCACCGCCCATCCTCCAAAACAGAGTACGGCAAAAAACGGCTGATAGGCACAGGGCATGACTACATTGGGCAGATCTCTTGAAATACAAAGGACTGCACAGGCAGAGGGAATCAAGTACGGGTTGGTCTGGGCCACGATAAAACCCAGAAAAGCATAGATAATCGCTGCGCAGCAAGGCAGTAGGTACCCCTTGTGCGATACCGCCAGCGCCAGAATCGGGATAACCGCCACCGCTTCCAGAACTGCAGCTTCGATTCCCTTATACAGAACGAATGCCATCATTTCCCCGTTCCAGGAAAGGAACCCGAAGGCCAGCCCGAATGCAAAGGTAAATGCCACCGCCAGCATCATAAAAGCAAGGGAAACCGTCAGAACGACCACGCACTTGGCAAAGAGATATCCTCC
>URZF01000079.1 GCA_900552255.1 uncultured Eubacteriales bacterium
TTCCGAAAAAATCACAGCTTTCAAAATAATTTTCAAAAAGACCTTGACAAAATGATTTTCAAATGGTATAGTATACAAAAATCTTATGAAAGAAGGCTGTCACAAATGAAGCAGAATCAGATTCAAGCCGCGACTATGCGAATGCTTTGCTCCCGGACAAATACAGTGCGGGTGTTTTGTGCATGCCTTTTTGGCAGTAAATCCGTTTGAGCATTCGGATTTCGGGCATATTCATAAACGCCGGCATGGCTGATTGTCCGGGAGGTATTTTTTTACCTTCCGGTTTTTTTATTGCCGAGTGACCGGAAGGCAGACTACACCGCGGAACGGCGTCCGCAAAAGAAGGGTGGAAATCAACATATATGATAGAACTGATTGGCGTTACAAAGGCTTTTGAAACCGATCACGGCAGGGTGCTCGCGGCGGACAACGTGAGTTTGAAAATCGAAAAGGGAGAAATCTACGGTATCATCGGTTTTTCCGGCGCGGGCAAATCCACATTGGTGCGGTGCATCAACCTCTTGGAGCGTCCCGATTCTGGCAAGGTGCTCGTCGGCGGCGAGGACATCACGACGCTGCGCGGCCGGGCGCTGCGCGAGAAGCGGCGGAAAATCGGCATGATTTTTCAGCAATTCAATTTATTCGCCACAAGAACGGTGGAGGACAACGTCGCCTTCCCTCTGCGCTACCGGAAGATCCCCAAAACCGCCATACGGGAAAAGGTGACGCGGCTGCTTGCCATCGTAGGGCTTTCCGACAAGGCGAAATCTTATCCCTCCGAGCTTTCCGGCGGACAGAAGCAGCGCGTCGCCATCGCAAGAGCGCTGGCAAGCGATCCGGAAATCCTCCTCTGCGACGAGGCGACAAGCGCGCTGGACCCGCAGACGACGGAGCAGATCCTCGAGCTTCTCAAAAAGCTCAACACGGAGCTCGGCATCACGATCGTCCTCATCACGCACGAAATGCAGGTCATCAAAAAAATCTGCCACAGCGTCACCGTGCTCGAAAACGGACGGGTCGCCGAAAGCGGAAAGGTATACGATATCTTCGCAAACCCAAAGGCCGACGTCACGAGAAGCTTCGCCATGACGGCGGGAGGGCTCTCCGTCTCCGGCGAAGCGCTGGAAAAGGAGCGCCGGCTCCCCGGCAAGGTATTAAAGCTCAAATTTCTCGATGACAGCGCCGGAAAGGCGATCATCTCCCGGCTCTCAAGGGACTACGGAATCGATTTCAATATCATAAACGGCAATATCGAAACGATCGACGGCAGAACGCTCGGCACGCTCGTCGTGCGGGCGGAGGGAGACGAGGACAAGATCGAAAAAGCGATAAACGACATGTCCGAAAACGGCGTAAAGGTGGGGGTGATATAAGATGAGCCATACAATGCTTCTCGCGGCGGAAAGCACAAGCTGGATTGCAAAGCTTCTGCCCGGCGTCGCGGACAATCCGACACGTTTCTACAATGCCATCCGCGATACCCTTCTCATGGTGGCATGGTCGGGCGCCCTGATGCTGATTTTCGGTATGATCCTCGGTGTCGCCCTCACCGTGACGGCGAAAGGCGGTATCCTGCAAAACCGGGTGGTGTATGAGATTCTCGATAAGCTCATCAACATCCTGCGCAGCATCCCGTTTGTGCTTCTCATCGTACTGCTTTTCGACGTTTCCGGCGCCATCATGGGCACAAGCTCCGGCGTCAAGGGTGCGATCATCCCGCTTGTCGTAGGCTCGGCGCCCTTCTTCGCAAGACAGGTCGAGTCGGCGCTCGCCAGCATCGGTGGCGGCGTTGTGGAAGCAGCTAAAGCAATGGGCTGCGGACCCACCGAAATTATTTTCCGCGTTTATCTCAAGGAGGGCGCTGCCGCCATTGCACGCGGCGCGACAATCACCATCATCAACCTGATCGGCCTTACCGCAATGGCCGGCTGGGTCGGAGCCGGCGGTCTCGGCGATTACGCCGTCACCTGGGGACACAATTACGGTAAGGACGACATCATTTACGTCTCCGTGCTTGCCATCATCGTCATCGTCTGTATCATTCAGCTCATCGGCTCTCTCATCGCAAAGAAAAACACGCATTAAAAATCGATTATCATTCAATGAAAAGAGGAATTTTATTATGAAAACCATCATCAGACTGACATCGGCACTTCTCGCGCTCATACTCGTATGCGGCATTTTCGCCTCCTGCGGAGAAAAGAAACCCGACACCGTCAAAATCGGCGTGACAGGCGCGGTTTACGAGGACATCTGGGCGCCCGCCATCGCCAAGCTCAAGGAAGAAGGCATCAACGTGGAGCTTGTTCAGTATTCGGATTTTTCGATCCCGAATAACGCGCTCTCCAGCGGCGATATCGAGCTCAACGCGTTCCAGCATCACGCTTATTTCCGCAACGAGCTCTCCACGCGCGGCTATGATCTGACCGTTCTCGCTCCTACCTTTGTCATCGCCATGAACCTGTTCTCCAAAACCGTTTCCAGCGTGGATGAAATCAAAGAGGGCGACGTTGTCGCCGTTCCCAACGATGCGACAAACTACGGCAGAGCGCTGCTGCTGCTTGCCGATGCGGGACTGCTTACGCTCAAAGAGGATGCCGGCGACACCCCGACCACCTCGGACATCGTCACGAGCAAGGTCGAACTGAAGGAAGTCAACGCCAGCATGACCTACACGTTTTTGGATGACAAAACCGTGACGGCCGCCGTTATCAACGGCAACTACGGCGCAAGCTACGGTGTAGACCCGAATACTGCTATTTTCTACGAAAATCTCGACCTCACCAACGACAGCTTCATCTGTCTCATCGCCTGCCGCACCGAGGACAAGGACAACGCGACCTATAAGAGAATCGCCGAGGTCTTCTGCTCGGAGGTCACGGAAAATCTGTTTGAAGAAAAATACAAAGGCTTCTTCGTTCCGGCTTGGAACACGGAGAACTGACGAAAAAACACCCGATAGAAAAGCTTTCCGGACGGCGGCCGCCGTCCGGAGCCAACTTTATTACGAAAGAACGGTGAATCCTATGATCAACGCATTGAAAGCCATCATTTCCGATCCCGAACGTGTCGTTTCCGCAGAGGAAATCGAAGAAAAATATCTTTCCGATTCATTAGGACGGCTTCGCGGGACTGCCGGGGCGCTGGTGTTCCCGATCGACACCGCCGAGGTCAGCGCCGTCATGGCATACGCCTACCAAAACGATATTCCGGTCACGCCGAGAGGCGCCGGAACCAATCTCGTCGGCTCCACAATCCCGCGCGGGGGCATTATTTTGGATTTTTCCCGCATGGACAAAATTCTCGAGGTTGATCCCGACACCTTTACCGCAACGGTACAGCCGGGCGTGGTATTAAAGGATTTTCAGGCCTATGTGGAGGAGCGCGGACTCTTTTATCCGCCCGATCCGGGTGAGAAAACCGCGACCATCGGCGGCAACATTTCTACCAATGCCGGCGGGATGCGCGCCGTCAAATACGGCGTGACGCGCGATTACGTCAGGGGGCTTGAGCTTGTTTTAGCCGACGGCACGGTGACGACGGTCGGCTCCAAAAATGTGAAGGATGCGAGCGGACTTTCGCTCAAAAACCTCGTCATCGGCTCCGAGGGAACGCTCGCCGTCATCACAAAGTGCATTCTGCGCCTTCTGCCGAAGCCGGAAACGACCTGCTCGGTGCTGATCGCCTATCCCGACCTTAGCACCGGTATTTCCAGCGTTCTGAAAGTCATCAAAGCAAATGCCAATCCCACCGCCATCGAGTTTATCGAACGCAGCGTGGTGGAGCTCGGCGAACGCTACACGGGCATCCGCTTCCCAAGCGATAAGGGCGACGCTTACATCCTGCTCACCTTCGATGGGAACGAAAGCGCCGTCTCCGCCGGTATCGAGCGTGTCCGCGGCGTCGCGGAGGCGACAGGTTCCGCGGATTTCATCGTACTCGATACGCCGGAGCTGATCTCCGAAGTATGGCAGATTCGCGGGTGCCTTGTCAAAGCGGTGGAGGCCATCTCCGAGCAGGAGCCGGTGGATCTTGTGGTCCCGATCGACCGCACCGCGGAGTTTATTTCCTATGTTCACAAGGTGGAAAAGGAGAGCGGCATACAGATGGTGAGCTTCGGTCACGCGGGCGACGGCAACGTGCATCTCTGCATCGTGCGCGGAAACCGCGACGATGCGGCATGGACGGAGGAGCTTCACGCCAATATGGAAAAAATCTACGGCAAGGCCTATTCGCTCGGCGGACTGACCTCCGGAGAGCACGGCATCGGCATCGCCAAGCGTCCCTACTTCTTCGAGCAGATGTCCGAAGTCAATCTCGAGCTCATGCGCGGCATCAAGGATTCCCTCGACCGCAAGCATCTTTTAAACGATCATATTTCGTATCTCAAATAATGGAAAGGATAATTTCGTCCTATGAGCATTACACCCGACCGCACGGCGGGCTTCACGGATTCGGTCATCCGCAGGATGACCAGGATCAGCAACGAATACGGCGCCGTCAATCTCTCGCAGGGCTTCCCCGATTTCGATCCGCCGAAGCCGATCCTCGACCGGCTCGCCGCGGTAAGCTATGAGAATTTTCATCAGTATTCGATCACATGGGGCTCCGACCATTTTCGGCAGGCGCTGGCGGCAAAGCAGAGCCGCTTCATGGGCGTGTCGGTCGATCCCGACAAAAACGTCGTCGTGACCTGCGGCAGCACGGAGGCGATGATGGCGGCGATGCTCTCGCTGACAAATCCCGGCGATAAGGTCGTCGTATTCTCTCCCTTTTATGAGAATTACGCGGCGGACGCGATTTTATCCGGCGCGGAGCCGATCTATGTCCCGCTGGTGCCGCCGTCGTTCTGCTTTGATCCCGAGGTTTTGGAGGATGCGTTTCGGCAGCATCCGAAAGCGCTGATCCTCTGCAATCCCTCCAATCCCTGCGGCAAGGTCTTTACGAGAGCCGAGCTTGAGGTCATCGCGTTCCTCGCGAAAAAATACGACGTATTCGTCATCACCGACGAGGTATACGAGCACATCGTCTACCGTCCGCACGAGATGGTCTATCTCTATTCCCTGCCCGGCATGGAGGAGCGCACGGTTTGCTGCTCCTCGCTCTCCAAAACGTATTCCATCACCGGCTGGAGGCTCGGCTATGTGATCGCCCGCCCCGAAATCATCGATACCGTGAAAAAGGTGCATGATTTTCTGACCGTCGGCGCGGCGGCGCCTTTGCAGGAGGCGGCGGCGACGGGACTGGAATTTGGCGACGAATATTATTGTGGATTACAGGAGAAATACACCGAAAAGCGCGAGCTTTTCATGAAAGGGCTCGACGATATCGGACTTTCTCACACCGTGCCGGAGGGCGCGTATTACGCGCTGATCGATATTTCGGAGTTCGGCTATGCGAGCGACACGGCTTTCTGCGAGGATTTGGCAAGGAAAGTGGGCGTCGGCATGGTCCCCGGCTCCAGCTTCTTCCGCGAGTCGGAAAACCGCTATGCCCGCGTCCATTTCGCAAAAAAGGATGCGACGCTTCGCGAAGCGCTCGACCGTCTTTCGGATATCCGCCGCAAAATGCAAAAGTAAGCTCCCGCACAGAATAAATTTCCTGCGGGCAAAAAAGCCCCGTCTGTGCATTTCTTCATGCAAAGACAGGGCTTTTCCTTTATTTTTTCTCATAAACACGTTCCCGGCGTTCCTTACGAAACGGCATAAGCCCACAAGCGCTATTTCACCGTCGTCTTGTCGATATTCACCGCCGCATAGTAGGTGCCGTCAAGAGATTCCACAAGCGCCGCAATCCTCGCCGCAGCTTCCTTTTCGCTCAAATCCACATCATACGGCACCACCGCGTCAAAAATCACGTTCGTATGCGTCGCCCCTCTCACCATGCGGAAATCGTGAATCGTGATCCGTTCATCCATTTCGCGCACAAGCGAGGCGATCTTCTCCCGCATCTCATTGGTAAGCGCATCGTCCGTTTCGATCGGGTCCATATGGATCACCGCGTCGCAGTGCAGCTTCTCGCGCAGCTCCCTTTCCGCGTTGTCGATGGAATCATGAATATCCAAAAGACTGCCGCTCGCCGGGACCTCCGCGTGAAGCGAGATCATCAGCCTTCCCGGACCGTAGTCGTGTACGACAAGATCATGGATTCCGCACACATACGGATGGCTTTTCACGATCGCTTCGATTTTTTCCACCAGCTCCGGCGTCGGCGGCTGGCCGAGCAGAGGACTGATCGTTTCCTTTGCCGAACGGATTCCGGAAACGAAAATGAAGAGAGCCACGGCCAGACCGCAGTATGCGTCGATCTCCAGCGAGAAAAAGTGGGAAAGCAGCATACAGACAAGCACGGCGGCGGTCGCCACGGAATCGGAAAGGCTGTCGAGCGCCGTCGCCTCCATCGCGGGAGAGGCGATTTTCCTGCCGATCCTTTTGTTATAAAACGCCATATACAGCTTTACGGCGATCGAAGCCGCGAGAATGACGACCGATAAAACGGAAAATTCGACAGGCTCCGGAGAGATGATTTTTTCCACGGAGCTTTTTCCAAGCTCAAAGCCGACAAGGATAATCAAAATCGAAACAAGCAGTCCCGACAGGTATTCGATTCGGCCATGCCCAAAGGGATGATCGGAATCCGCCTTGTGTCCGGCCAGACGGAAGCCGAGCAGGGTGATCACGGACGAGCCCGCGTCGGAGAGGTTGTTGAACGCATCGGCCGTGATGGAAATCGCGCCGGTGAGAAGCCCCGCCGCAAGCTTTCCCGCAAACAGAAGGAGATTGAGAAAAATGCCGAGAATCCCGCAGAGCACGCCGTATTTCCCGCGCAGCACCTCGGCATCGAGCCTCTCAGGATCTTTGATAAACAGTTTTAAAAGCAAAGAAATCACGTCCGGTGTGATTGAAGACACCATCGAAAATCACGCGGATTCCGGTATACACCGTCTCTGCTTCCGCTTCCCACGGTCAGGTCGAAGCCTCCTCCTCCGGGAAAGAGCACCACGCCCTGACAGTTTCTTTCACGCCGGAAGAACATTATGTGG
>URZF01000080.1 GCA_900552255.1 uncultured Eubacteriales bacterium
TAGTACCATATTAAAATGCGAAATCGGAGGACGGTCCATGGCAAAGAGAACAGGCGATGAAAAGCTCGATTTTCTGTTTGAGGGCATTCTGACCTTGAAAACGGTCGACGAATGCTACGATTTTTTCGGGGATCTCTGCACAAAGACAGAGCTTCGCGAGATGTCGAAGCGGCTTCTTGCGGCGAAGCTCATATCCGAAGGGGAAAAATACGCCGATATCGTGGAAAAAACAGGGCTCAGCACGGCGACGATCACGCGCGTCAACGGCTGCTTCCGCGACGGAAACGACGGATATGTGAATGTGCTGAACAGGCTTTCCAAAAAATAAACGCTGAGAGAAAGGGCGGTATGCCGCCTTTTTGAATATGATAAGGATTCGGAGAAAGGTCATGAAAAAAACAGTGATTGTCACAGGCGCCTCCCGGGGCATCGGACGGGCGGTATCCTTAAAGCTTGCCGCGGACGGCTTTGCCGTTGTCGCCGCCGCGCGCGGCACTGCGGAAAAGGCGGCGGAATATGTCGGTGAGCTGCAAAAGCTCTCGCCGGAATCGATTTATGTCAGCGCGGACATCTCCTCGGAGGAGGACAGGCGCCGCCTTGTCGATACGGCGTTCGACCGGTTCGGAGGACTCGATATTCTTGTCAACAATGCGGGCGTCGCACCCACGGAGCGCCGCGATATCCTTGAGATGACCGAGGAGAGCATGCAAAGACTGCTCGATATCAACCTCAAAGGGACGTTCTTTCTCACGCAGTATGCGGCAAACCGAATGCTCGCCGCGAAATGCGGAGAGATGATTATCAATGTCACATCGATGTCCGCCTATACGGCGAGCATCAGCCGCGGGGAATACTGCATCTCAAAGGCGGGTCTTTCGATGGCGACGGAGCTGTTCGCCGCAAGACTTGCGGAATACGGCATCAACGTGTATGAG
Organism: uncultured Eubacteriales bacterium; assembly: GCA_900552255.1. GTDB lineage: Bacteria > Bacillota > Clostridia > Oscillospirales > CAG-272 > QALR01. The sequence continues at coordinate 936 of URZF01000080.1, forward strand.
ATTCGTCCCGGCATCATTCGCACGGATATGACCGCCGCGGTGACGGAGAAATACGAGGCGATGATCGCAGGAGGGCTTCTCCCGATCTCGCGCATGGGAACGCCGGAGGACATAGCAGGGGCCGTGTCCGCCGTCGCGTCCGGCGCGCTGCCGTATTCCACGGGCGAGGTGATCAACGTGGACGGCGGCTTCCATATCCGGACGCTTTGAGGAGGAGACGATGCGGCAGATGGAATTTGACTGCGGCGGATATCGGATTCCTTTTTATCAGGCGCAGGCGATCGTGGTCGGCAGCGGCGCCGCGGGCTACGGTACGGCGGACTCGCTGTACGATCTCGGAATCCGGGACGTTCTGATTGTGACCGAGGGGCGGCTCATGGGCACCTCGCGCAACACAGGCTCCGATAAGCAGACCTATTACAAGCTGAATATGGCGGGCGGAATCCCTGATTCCGTCTATGATATGGCGCGCTCTCTTATGCGCGGCGGCTCTATGCACGGCGATATCGCGCTTTCGGACGCCGCGCTTTCGGCGCGTTCCTTTTTTAAGCTGGTAAATCTCGGCGTGCCGTTCCCGATGAATGAATATGGGGAATATGTCGGCTATCAGACGGATCACGACGCGACGACGCGCGCGACCTCTGCGGGACCCCTCACTTCCAAATACATGACCGAGGCGCTGGAGCGTTCGGTTTTGGCGAAAAAAATTCCGATGCTCGACGGATACCGTGTGATTAAACTTCTGACGGAAAACGGCTGCGCGCGGGGGCTGCTTGCTCTCTGTCCCTCTCTTGTTTCGGCGGAAAATCCTGTCGGGCTTTGTGCGATGACGGCGGGCAGTATCGTCTATGCCGTCGGGGGACCGTCCGCGATTTACGCGGACACGGTGTATCCGGAAAGTCAGACCTCCTCGCTCGGCGCCGCCTTCGAGGCGGGAGCCGCTGGCGCGAATCTGACTGAGTCTCAGTATGGACTCGCTTCGGTGGACTTCCGATGGAATCTTTCCGGAACCTATCAGCAGGTGCTCCCGCGGTATGTTTCGACGGACGCCGCCGGCGGCGACGAGAGAGAATTTCTTGACGATGTTTTTGATTCCGATGAGGAGATGATCTCGGCGATCTTTTCTAAGGGCTATGAATGGCCGTTCGATCCCGCGAAGACCGTTCGCGGCGGCTCGTCGCGGATCGACCTTGCCGTTTCGAGGGAAAGACTGGCGGGCAGACGGGTTTTCCTCGATTATACGCGGAACCCCGCCTGCATCTGCCGAAACGGACGTCTTGACAGCTCGTGTCTGCCGGAAAAGGCGTTGGCTTATCTCACAAAATCGGGGGCGCTGCTGGATACGCCGATCCTGCGTCTTGAAAAGATGAATCATCCCGCGATCGAGCTGTATGCGGCGCATGGAATCGATTTGTGCCGCGAAAGACTGGAAATCGCGGTTTCGGCGCAGCACTGCAACGGCGGATTTGCCGTAAAGCGCAGCCGCGAGAGCACGACGCTTCGGAATTTTTACGCGGTCGGTGAATGCGCAGGCACGTTCGGCGTATACCGGCCGGGCGGCTCCGCTCTCAATTCCACCCAAACGGGCGGGCTTCTTGCGGCGATGGAGATCGCGCGGCGGAAAGTGGAGATCCCACAGATGACGAAAGCGGTGTCCGACGCCGTAAATAAAGAATATGCCAAACTTTTGGCGATGCGAGGGGAAATGACGCGGGACGAGGTGCTCTCCCGCAGGAGGGCCTGCGGCAGACGGATGTCTGCCTGCGCGGCTTTTCTCAGAAATCCTGAGGAAATCGCGCGCGCGATGGCGGATTGTCGGGCGGAGCTTGCAGCTTTCCCGCAGGATTACCGGATCCAAGACGCGCATTTTCTCTATGAAGCGTATATCAACCGCGATATCCTGATCACCCAGCTTGTATATCTCGGTGCGATACGGGATTATATCGCGGACGGCGGAAAAAGCCGCGGCTCCTATCTTGTCACGGACGGCGACGCCGGCGCAGCGCTTTCGGCGGCGCCGGAGCTCGATCATCGGCACGCGGATTTCGTGCAGAACACACAGCTTTCGGAGGATGGGACGGTGACGTCGTTTTTTGAGCCGGTGCGGCCGCTTCCGGAAAGTGAACAATGGTTTGAAACGGTATGGAACCGTTACAGAGAAGAAAATCAAAGAAAAACGGAGGAAAATGAGCAGCTATGAAGCGAATTCTTGTCGTAAGCTCGGCCAATATGGATTTTGTCCAAAGGATGCACCGGATACCGGCGAGAGGGGAGACGGTGACGGAGGATCTATCCTATGCCTATGTTCCGGGCGGAAAGGGCGCGAACAGCGCCGTCGCGTTTGCAAGGCTCGGGACGGCGTGCGTGTTCTGCACCTGCCTCGGAGACGATGAAAACGGAAAGGTCCTGCGCGCGTTATATGAGAAAGAGGGCATCGATACTTCCCATATTGCGATTTCCCGTGAGGTGCCGACAGGGCTTGCCTCCATTATCGTGGAGGAGGACGGCAGCAACCGAATCGTCGTTTATCCCGGCGCGAACGCCGTGATTTCGGAGGAGGATATCCGCGCGGCGTTTGACTGCCTGCCGGACGCCGTGTATGTGCAGCTGGAAATATCGCAGGACGCGGTCATCTATGCGTCAAAGCTCGCCTGCGAGAGAGGAATCCCGTTCATCGTCGATGCGGGACCGGCGCGCGCCGATTTCCCGCTTTCCGCGCTGGGCGCGGTCGAGATTTTTTCTCCGAACGAGACGGAAACAAGGATTTTTACCGGGATCGAGCCGACTGACGAGTCCTCGCGGCTTGCCGCCGCGAAGCGGCTCTATGAAACGGTGAACGCCAAATATGTGGTGCTGAAGCTCGGCTCCGCAGGCGCGTATCTGTATGACGGCAAAAGCGGCGTGACGCTCCCGTCGTATTCCGTCAAGGTCGTGGATACGACGGCGGCGGGCGATACCTTTACCGCCGCACTGGTCCGTTTTTATCTCGACGGCGAACCCATCGAGCGGGCGGTGGCGCTTGCAAACTGCGCCGCCTCGATTTCCGTGTCGCGTGCCGGTGCGTCGGCTTCGATCCCGACGATAGAGGAAACGATGGCGTTTGCGGCGCAGCGGAATGTGTGATACCAAAAGGAAAAATCCCTCCGATAGGAGGGATTTTTTGTCTCTGTTTGCCGCGGATTGATCTAACGATTCATCGGATTTCCGTGCCTCTCCTTTCTACGACGGTAAAGCCGTCGCGGTAGAAGCGCGGAAAGCGTAAGAAAAGATAGATACAGAAAATGAACCTTTTATGGCGGCTTTGATGTGTTTTCTGCCGTTATTCTCCGAGATTTGTGACCGTACCGAGGAAAAGCGGAAGCCCTGTCGCGGTGTCGATGATGGCGTAGACAAACGGACGGTCGAACGTGACGGAGAGCTCCGCCGGTGCGGCAGCGGATTTGTCCACTATGATTGCGGTGATGGCTGCAGCCTTGGTGCCGTTTTCGTCAAGCTCGATGTGCGTTTTGTGGATGACGTCGCTGATGGCGAGCTGCTGTGTTTCCGAAATGCCGGAAAAATCCGCCGCGCCGAATGCGTCCGTAAGGCCGAGCGCCTGCAGGGAGTCTACGAGCGACATATCGCAGTCGTAGGTGAATTTCGGGAGCATCACATTCACCGGGGTCGGCTCCGCATTTTGAATCAGGGAAAGGAAAGCTTGCCCGTCGAGTCCTGCGACAAAGTCCGCGATGTCCGTGCCCTCGGATGGGAGCAGCGCCGCAAAGGCGAATTTCCCGCCCTTATAATTTTTGATCATGCCGATTGTACCGTCTGCGGAGGAGATATACTTGCTCTCCTCGGAGCAAAGGTATTCGACGGTTTCGGAGCTGCCGTCGGCGTTATAAAACGTCCCGTCGCGGATATCCGATTTTTCATATTTAACATCCCATTCCGCATCGAAGCAGACGGCGTTGATGATATACATGACCGCATAAGGTGAGATCTGCTCCAAAAGCTGTTCGATCATGCCGTCCGTATTCTTCTTGACCCAGCTGTTGATATCGGAAACGGTTTTCGGGTCGGAGAAATCCGTCTGGTACATCTGCGCTCTGTAATAGGCCTTGTTGGCGGCGAGAAAATCGCGGCTTACCGTTATTCTTCCCTCGTCGAACCAAATGGAATTGGCGATGGAAAGCTTCATTTTTTCCTCTGAAGAATACAGATTCTCGAGGTAATCCAGCATATAGGCGTTCATTTCGTCGAGCGAAAGTCCGAACAGCGCCTCGAACTGCGCCTTTGTGCTGCCGCCGGCTCCGTTTTCCGCCATGCCGAGAGCTGCCGCAGCCGATATCGGCGAAACGAGGAAATTGTCTCCCTTCGAGCAGTCGGCAGAGGACTGCTGATACAGTCTAATCGAGAAATCCGCCAAAGCGGAAATAAAGGTGTCGTCGGCTGCCTTTCCGGAAGCCTCGGCGGCTTCGATGCCCTCCATGAGGTCGGTGGCGCGCACGGTCATGCCGCAGGAGAGAAGTCCCAGCGTCATCATCGCGCCGGCGAGAATGGCGGCCATCAGCTTTGTGAATGCGGTTTTGGTCATAAAGACTCCTTTCTTTTATACCGCAAGCGGGAATGAAATCGGGTTGTTAAGGCTCCGTGTTGATTTCAATGATGCTGTAATTTTCCTTTTTTGCGGTGATGAAATAATGATACATTTGGATCCCGGGCAGAGGATCGGACTTGCCGGTCGATTGCAGGGTGAGCGACAGCCTTCCGTATTCCGAATGTTCTGCGCTTCCAAGGACACGGTAGACGGAATCCTGTATTTTGAGGGCGATGAGGCTGTGATTTTCAAAATATTCCTCCGAATAGGCGGACTGGATGCAGCTGATGGTAATTTGCGGTATTTCATACCGATTGTAGAGCTCGGTAAGATATGCTTCCAGCTCCGAGACGGAATTGAGCGCCTGCGCTTCATAGGAGGAAGCCTCTGACAGCTCGCTGCTGCCTGCGAAGGAAAAATCCAAAATGAAGGCGTTTTGTTCTCCGGCGCTGTCCGTTGTCTGAGTTTGTGTGGTTTCCACCGTCGGACTTTTCTCGGTAAGCGTCGTATGATAAACGGCTGTGTTCTCCGACGGATCGTCATCCGTAAACATAGGCTCTTCGGTATTGTCGGACGGAGGCGTTTCCATTGCCGCATGATCGCTGGCCGTTGTTTCGACATTTTCGGGCAAGGCATCTCCGCTTTTCAGAGAATTGTTCAGCGCGGAGCTGAGATATATGGTAAGGGATACCGCGATGCAGATCGAACAAAGCAGAACGGATTCTCTGATTTTTTTCCCTCGTGCCTTTCTTTCGGCTTCATAGCGCTCGGCTTTTTCCATTACCGTGCGCCGAAATTCGTCTTTGCTTTTCATGATGGAAAGCCCTCCTTTCTCAGAGCCTCGCGCATCGCGTTTTTGGCTCTGTAGGATAAATTTGCGATTTGTTTTTTGCTTTTTTTCATGATTTTTGCGATATCGTCGTTTTCCAGCCCCTCGAAAACGGAAAGATGGATGTAGGCCGCATAGTCTTCGGAGAGCGTCAGCGAGATTTCTTTGATTTTCTTTTTGGTTTCATCCGATATGACGGTCTTTTCTACTTCGTCGATATCGGTGCGGTCCTCCGGAAGCTCGTCTGCCGTAACAGGTTATAACCGTTTTTCGCGGCGTATATAGTCGACGGCTTTATGTCTTGCAATGGAGAAAAGGTAGGTCTTGAAAGAGCTTTTGAAGGAATACCTTTTCTTATGTATGAGAAGCTCCATAAACGTATCGGCGGCAAGATCCTCGGCGGCGGTGAAATTTTTGACATACCGATTGATAAAATAGATCAGGTTGTCATGATAAAGCTCGAGTATTTCGTCAAAGCCGCTCTCGTCTCCGTCTAAGAAGCGCCGATAGCAGTCGGCTCCGTTATCCATGCGGTCCTCCTTTTTTCGTACGCGTTTCCGCTTACATCATTTTGTCGCACCTGAACGTGTTTTTTCTCACCTGTAGAAAAATTTTTTTCTGT
>URZF01000081.1 GCA_900552255.1 uncultured Eubacteriales bacterium
TTTGCAGAATGAACCGGCGAGTTAATGTTGCATGCGAGGTTAAGTTGAAGAGACGGAGCCGTAGCGAAAGCGAGTCTGAACAAAACCATGCGTTCCAGCAATGCGTTCGGCTTTATCGAGCTCGGAGACGGCAGCACGTTCCCAAAGCTTCAAATCGTACTGGAGGCGGAGAAGCTCGCAAATTACACGGAGATCACAAAGCAGAACGTCGGCGCCGCCATCGTCGCACGCGGCACGCTCGTCCTGACGCCGGAAGCAAAGCAGCCGTTCGAGCTGAAAGCGGAAAGCATCGAGGTTGAAGGAGCGTCCACGCCGGATTTCCCGCTTCAAAAGAAAAAAACGTCTTTGGAGTTTCTGCGCACGGTCCCCCATCTCAGAGCGAGGACCAACACCTTTCAGGCGGTATTCCGCGTCCGCTCGGAGGCGGCGTTTGCCATTCATAAATTCTTCAACGAGCAGGGATTCGTGTATGTGAATACCCCGCTCATCACGGTTTCGGACTGCGAGGGCGCCGGCGAGATGTTCCGCGTCACCTCGCTCGACATGGACGATCTGCCGAAAACAGAGGACGGCAGAGTGGATTTCACAAAGGATTTCTTCGGCAAGGCCGCGAATCTCACCGTTTCCGGACAGCTCAACGGCGAATGCTTTGCACAGGCGTTTGCGAAGATCTATACGTTCGGGCCGACTTTCCGTGCCGAGCGCTCCAATACCCAGCGTCATGCCGCCGAATTTTGGATGATCGAGCCTGAGATCGCTTTTGCCGACCTCACGGATTATATGGACCTCGCCGAGGCGATGACGAAATACGTCGTTTCCCACGTCCTCAATACCTGTCCTTATGAGCTGGCATTCTTCAATCAATTCATCGACAACACACTTCTCGAACGCCTGCATAATATAGTCACGAGCGATTTTGCCCGTATCTCCTATACGGAAGCCATCCGGCTTCTGGAAGAAAGCGGCAGAGAATTTGAATACAAGCCCTATTGGGGCTGCGACATGCAGACGGAGCATGAACGCTATCTCTGTGAGCAGGTGTTTCAAAAACCCGTCTTTGTCACCGATTATCCGAAAGAGATCAAGTCCTTCTATATGCGCCTCAACGACGACGGCAAGACCGTCGCCGCCGCGGATATGCTCGTCCCCGGCGTGGGCGAGCTCATCGGAGGCAGCCAGCGCGAGGAGCGTCTCGACTATCTCGAAGCGGCCTACAAGCGCTGCGGCCTCGATGAAGAGGACTACTGGTGGTACACGGAGCTTCGGAAATACGGAAGCACGCGCCACGCCGGCTTCGGGCTTGGCTTTGAACGACTGATCATGTATATCACAGGAATATCGAATATCCGCGACGTCGAGGCCTTCCCCAGAACGACCGGAAACGCCGATATCTAAATCAAATTCAGCAAATAAGAAAGGTGGATACGGCCGTGTCATGCGATTTTCGCACCCTATCCGGCGAAGAGCTTCACACAGTATGCAAGGCGCTTCGCGCACAATATGAAACAATCAAAGAAAAAGGACTTTCCCTCGATATGTCCCGTGGAAAGCCCAGTCCATGCCAGCTTGGATTTTCCGATGCGATGCTGACCGCACTTGCGGACAGCGGGGACTGCAAAACCGACGCGGGCTTCGATACGCGCAATTATGGGCTTCCGAACGGCGTTCCGGAGCTTTCCCGCATCATGGCGGAACTTCTCGGCGTCCATGAAAACGAGATCGTTCTCGGCGGCAATTCCAGTCTCACAATGATGTATGATGCGGTCTGCCGGGCGATGTTTTTCGGCACAGACAGCGTTTCGGCGCCGTGGAAAGATCAGGGCACCGTCAAATTCCTCTGCCCCGCGCCCGGCTATGACAGGCATTTCGCCATCACCGAACGATTCGGCATCGAAATGCTTCCCGTCCCCATGACGGGTCACGGTCCCGACATGGATATGGTAGAAGCGCTGGCACAAAGCGATGCCGCCGTCAAGGGCATGTGGTGCGTGCCGAAATATTCCAATCCGACGGGGGAGACTTACAGCGAGGAAACGGTTCGCCGCATCGCCTCGCTTCGCCCCGCGGCGCCGGATTTCCGGGTCTTTTGGGATATGGCATACGCGCTCCACGATCTCGACAGCACGCCTGACGAGCTTCTCAACATCTTCGCGCTCACAAGAGGCACCGAAAATGAAAATCTTGTTCTCGGCTTCTTTTCCACCTCGAAGATTACATATGCCGGAGCAGGCGTCGCCATGATGATCTCCGGCGCGGACAACGTCAAACGGGCAAGAGCGGAGATCGCTTATCAGACGATCTCGCCGGATAAAATGAATCAGCTCCGCCATGCAAGGTACCTTGCATGCGCGGATAATGTCCGTGCGCTGATGAGGCGGCACGCTTCCGTCTTAAAGCCGAAATTCGATACGGTCACGCGCGTTTTTCAGAAAGAATTTTCGGACTGCGGCTTCGCCTCTTGGACAGAGCCGCACGGCGGCTATTTCCTCTCCCTCGACGTGCTGCCGGGAACGGCACGCCGCACGGTCGAGCTCTGCAAAAACGCCGGCGTGACGCTGACGCCCGCCGGCTCCACCTATCCCTATAAAAGAGACCCGGAGGATAAAAACATTCGGATCGCGCCGTCCTACCCGGAAATTCACGAGCTGGAAACGGCGATGAAGGTCGTCTGCACCTGCGCAAAGCTCGCGGCGGCGGAAAAGCTATCGGAACAAGCAAACGCATAAAAAACCGCTACATTCAAGTATAAAACAGGTTCCGTCTGAAAGGATGGACAACGGAGGTCAAAATTGGAACGAAACCGGTATGAAAGCGCATTCTCGGGACGCTACGCCAGCCCCGAAATGCAGCATCTCTTCTCTCAGGATATGAAATTTTCGACATGGAGACGGCTTTGGATTTCCCTTGCAAAAGCGGAAAAAGCGATGGGACTCGACATCACCGACGAGCAGATCGCAGAGCTGGAGGCTCACGCGGACGACATCAATTATGAAGCCGCCGAAGCCTATGAAAAAAAGCTCCGTCATGACGTCATGGCGCACATTCACGCATACGGCGACCTCTGTCCGAGAGCGCGCGCCATCATCCACCTCGGCGCGACCTCCTGCTATGTCGGCGACAACACCGACATGATCATTATGAAAAAGGCGCTCTCACTCGTGCGCGAAAAACTGCTCGCCGTGATCAAGAATCTCCGCGATTTCGCGGATACTTATAAGGCGCTGCCCGCCCTCGCCTACACACACCTTCAGCCGGCGCAGCTGACGACTGTCGGCAAGCGCGCCGCGCTTTGGCTGTATGAGCTGACGCTCGATCTGCACGATCTCGATTTTGTTTCCGATTCGCTGGCGCTTCTGGGACAAAAGGGCACCACCGGCACGCAGGCAAGCTTTATGGAGCTTTTCGAGGGCGATACCGCAAAAATCGACAAGCTGGAAGCGATGATCGCCGCCGATTTTGGCTTTGAAAAGGTCGTGCCCGTCTCCGGTCAGACCTATTCGCGCAAATTCGACAGCCGCGTTATGAACGTGCTCTCCGGCATCGCACAGAGCGCTTACAAATTCGCAAACGACATGCGCATCCTGCAATCCTTCAAGGAGATGGAGGAGCCGTTCGAGAAAAATCAAATCGGCTCGTCCGCGATGCCGTATAAGCGCAATCCGATGAGAAGCGAGCGCATCTGCGCGCTTGCGAGATACGTCGTTTCGGATTCGATCAATCCCGCAATCACCGCGTCCACACAGTGGTTCGAGCGCACGCTCGACGATTCCGCGAACAAGCGCATCGCCATGAGCGAGGCGTTTCTGGCGGTAGACGCGATTCTGAACATCTACATCAATGTCACCTCCGGCCTTGTCGTCTACCCGAAGGTGATCGAAGCGCGCGTCATGCGCGAGCTGCCGTTCATCGCAAGCGAAAACATCATGATGGATCTCGTCAAAAAGGGCGGCGACCGTCAGGAAATCCATGAAAAGATCAGAGTCCACTCCATCGCGGCAGGCAAGCGCGTCAAGGAGGAGGGACTCGACAACGACATGCTGGAACGCATCTGCGCCGACCCCACGCTCGACATCACGATGGAGGAGCTGAAAGCGATTCTTATTCCGTCAAAATACATCGGACGGTGCGTCGAGCAGGTGGAACGCTTCCTTAAAAACGACGTCGATCCCCTGCTCGCAGACGGGGATCATACCATGAAAGTCGAGCTTTCGGTCTAAAATAAACGGATTGGCAAATACGCACCTTCCCGCTTTCCGAAATTTATTTTAGCCGCCGCCGTGCGGCGGAATGGAGCTGTCTTATGAAAATCACCGTACTCGCGGGGGGCTTTTCCCCCGAGCGCGACGTTTCCCTGCTTTCCGGCGCCCTGATCGCCAATTCCCTCTGCCGAAGCGGCCATCTCGTCGCGCTCACGGACGTCTTTTATCCTTATCGAGGCGCGCTGTCCGACGACGCCTTCACCTCGGACGGAAACTTTATGTATACCATTCCGAAGGAACCGCCGGATATGGACGCGCTGCGGGCTGAGGTGCCCGGAGACGCGCTCATCGGCGACGGCGTCCTCGAGCTCTGCCGGCTTTCCGATATCGTGTTTCTCGCCCTGCACGGCGGCATGGGCGAGGACGGAAGCATCCAGGCGACGCTTTCGTCGATGGGGATTCCCTACACCGGCAGCGATTTCGCGGCGTGTCTTGTCGCCATGGACAAATCGCTCTCAAAGCTTTTGTTCCGCGCGCACGGCATTCCGACCGCGGATTTTACTCTTCTCAAAAAAGGAGACTCCACGGAGAGCATACCGCTCCCGTGCGTCGTCAAGCCCTGCTCCTGCGGCTCCTCCGTGGGCGTGTCGATCGTCGACACAAAGGAAGCGCTCGCAGGTGCGCTCGAAACCGCCTATCGGTATGAAGAAAAGGTCCTTGTGGAAGATAAAATATGCGGCCGAGAATTCTCCGTCGGCGTCCTCTTGGGACGCGCACTGCCGGCCATTGAGATCCGTCCGAAAGACGGCTTCTATGACTATGAGCGCAAGTATCAGTCCGGCATGACGGAGGAAATTTGTCCCGCAGACCTGCCGGAAGAGGAGGCCGCTTCCCTCGGTGCGCTTGCACTCAAAGTACACCGCGCGCTAGGGCTCGGCAGCTACAGCAGAATTGACTTCATACGGGAAGAAAAAACGGGGAGATTCATCTGTTTGGAGGCCAATACCCTCCCCGGCATGACGCCGATGAGCCTGCTCCCCCAAGAAGCAGCGGCGGCCGGAATCGGCTATGACGCGCTCTGTCTTGCCATTGCGCAGGCGGCAAAAAACGGACAAAAATAAAAAATCGGCGGGCTGCGCGGCGGCGCCGCCGTGAAAGGCAGCATATGAAAACGATCATCGGAATCGATGTGGGAGGAAGCACCACAAAAATCGTCGGCTTCCGAAATGAAAAGATCATTGCGCCGCAGTTCGTGCAGGCGACCGATCCGCTCACTTCTCTATACGGTGCGTTCGGAAAATTCACGGCGGAAAACGGCATCGAGCTTTCCGACATTGAAAAGGTCATCCTGACCGGCGTCGGCTCCTCTCATGTGTCAAAGCCGTTATACGGGCTTGCCTGTGAAACCGTCAGTGAATTTGAATGTGTCGGACGCGGCGGCCTCTTCTTATCGGAGCTTTCCGAGGCGATCGTCATCAGCATGGGCACCGGCACCGCGATCGTCCACGCCAAGCGCGACGGATATCTGAACTATCTCGGCGGCACGGGCGTTGGCGGCGGCACGCTCACCGGACTCTCCAAAAAAATGCTCGGAATCGAACGGATCGACCACATTGTCGAGCTTGCAAAGGATGGTTCGCTCGATAACGTCGATCTCAGAATCAAGGATATTTCAAAGAAAAAATCCGCGCTCTCTCTGCCTGAGAACATGACGGCCTCCAATTTCGGAAAGCTCTCCGATATCGCCTCCGCCGGAGATATCGCGCTCGCCATCATCAACATGGTGTTCGAGACCGCCGGCATGCTCGGCATCTTCGCCGCACGGGATAAGGGACTGCACGACATCGTGCTCACCGGAAACCTCACGACGATCCCGCAGGCAAAGGATATTTTTGAATCGCTCAATACGATTTTTGATATCAACTTTATCATACCGGAGAATGCGCAGTTCGCAACAGCGATCGGTGCGGCACTGGCATAAAAAACAAAAAGGAAGCATTTATGCTTCCTTTTTCCTTTGCCAAGGAGAAGAATGTGTCGTTTTCTCACCGACGAGAAAACGACGAAAAGAGTCGCCGAGACTTCCGTCTCGGACTCTCATGCTTCTGCTGAGAAGCGTATACACACGGCTCGAAAGGTGTTGCAGTGCTCGCAGAGCTCGCACAGGCCACCATCCGCCGTGCGGAGGCTCTGTGCGTCTGAAAAGCCTGCGCCCGTAGGCGCAAGGCGCGCGCCGTGTGAGCGCTTCCCGGCGCGATGTCAACGAAAATGGCGGCGGTTGACGGATCACGCGAGATTCGCGAGCGTGGATGCCGTCTTTCATAGCCGCCACCGAACCGCTGCCGGCCGCACAGACGATCGAACGGAACGTTCGCGGCTTCTTTTCGTTCTTTTCTTGTTCGTACAAGAAAAGGACACGTTTCTCTCCTTTACAAAGGAGAAGATATGTACTTTTCTCCGCAGGGAGAAAAGATACCAAAAGAGTCGTTGAGGCTTCCGCCTCAAACTCCCATGCTTCTGCTGGAAAGTGCATATCCACGGCTCGAAAGGTGTTGCAGTGCTCGCAGAGCTCGCACAGGCCACCATCCGCCGTGCGGAGGCTCTGTGCGTCTG
>URZF01000082.1 GCA_900552255.1 uncultured Eubacteriales bacterium
AAATCATCCCCATCCATCTATATGCGGATATTATATCATAAATTTACAATAAATCTATGCCCCTTTTTTGTTTTGCCGCATTTTTTATTTCGATAAACACAAATGCTTTGCATTTGTGGGGCTTTTATACCATAAAAAAGATGAGATTGCAAGTATTTTGTTCGAGAAGTCGAACATTTTGCATGCTTTCTCATCTTAAAAGATATGCCGATATTTTGTTTACCAATCAGGATTTACTTACCGTTTCCGAATTTATTCTTAGAAGCCTGCGCCCTGATGCCGCGCGGGCCTTTCCCGATGCCCGCTTTTTTGTATTTGGAAAATTTGCCGATCAGCCATTTTTCAAATCGTTCCTGATATTTGAACGACAGCACGGCAAGCACAATAAAACCGACAAAAATAGCAGTCCATGCGGCGATTCCCCAGCCCTCGAACGGAATAACGGTTCCGCTTCCGAGAAAGCAGTACGCGGCAATGATGAGCGGACGGACGGCAACCATCGTGATAAAAAAGAAAAGAAAGCTCATTGACGTAAGCCCCGCCACCATACAGAGAATATCATCCGGGAAAAAAGGCAGTATCTGCATCAGAACGAATACGACCTTTCCCTTGCTTCCAAGATAACTTGCATACCTTTCGGTCGCTTCTCTGCCGGCGATCCACATGACCACCTTTTTGCCGAACACTTTGCCGATGCCGTAAGCAATGACGGAACCGATCAAGACGCCGAGCGAAGCCAGCAGCGTCGCCGTCCACGCATCCCATATCAGGCTGCCAGGAATGTAGCATACCGCGGCGGGCAGAGGCAGAACCACCACCTGCAGGATCTGCACAAAAATATAAACCAGCATCCCCCAGCTTCCGGTATCCCGTATGATTTGGACGAGCTTTTCGATTTTATCCGCGTCCGTTTTATAATCGCTAAGATTTATGAAGCTGCCGAACAAGGCGACAACGACAGTCAGCAAAAAGACGCAAAGGATCAAGACAAAGCAGCCCTTCAAAAGCGTCTCTTTTCTGCATAAATAGACGACGGTTCCGAAGATCAGTCCAATGCCGGCAATGCCGTAACAAGCCGTCTTGACAGTCAGGCTCCAGCCGTCTATAAAAAATGCGGCGGAGAGAATGGTCAGAATACACAGCAGCGTATTGACAACCAAAACAGAACGTCCGGATCTTTCTTTCATTTCTCGACTCAACTTCCTCATATATTGCCTGTAATCGATATCATTTTTCATGAAAAAACGCCGGTGAAAGCATCGCCCCGAAAGCACTGCGCTCACATTTTCCGACGGCGGCAGCAGGAAAATAAACGGGAATAAGCGGTATAGCAGCCGCTATACCGCTTATATTTTTGGATATTTCGCCTATTGCGCTTTGCCGAAAGGCGGTATTTTCTGATTCAAATCCATCTCATGGAGGTCATTTTATCCTCAAACGGAATCGCCCGCTTCAAGACATCGACCGCCTTGACAAGCCCTTCGTTCTTGCTGAGCAGGCTGTCCTCATGCTCGATGCTGAGCACATAATCATAACCGACAAGGCGCAGATTGCTCACAAAATCCTTCCAGAAAAGCTCATCGTGTCCGTAGCCGATGCTGCGGAAAATCCACGAACGGTGAATCTCATCCGCATATGATTTCGCGTCGAGCACGCCGTTCACGGCGGTATTCGCCGCATCGATCTTCGTATCCTTCGCATGCACGTGGAAGATCGCCTCGCTGCCCAGCTTTCGGATCACGGCGATCGGATCCATTCCCTGCCAAATGAGATGCGACGGATCGAGGTTGGCGCCGATCTCCGGTCCTACCGCCTCGCGCAGCCGCAGAAGCGTCTCGGTATTGTAGACGCAGAATGCCTGATGCATTTCGAGGCCGATCTTATCCACACCGTGCGTCTTGGCAAACGCGACAAACTCCCTCCAGTACGGAATCAGCACCTCGTTCCACTGATATTCGAGAATTTTCGCATTGTCCTCCGGCCATGCGCAGACGACCCAGTTCGGATAAAGCGAATTGGGACAATCGCCCGGGCAGCCGGAAAAGCCGTTGATTTGGTGGATCCCCAGCGCCTCCGCCATCAGAACCGCGTTCCTCATATGGCGGTCGAATCTCGCCGCGATCTCTTTGTTCGGATGGACCGGATTCCCATGACAGCTGAGCGCGCTGATTTCCAGTCCCGAGTCCTGAATCGTTTTCTCAAAGGCAGACAGCGCCGCCTTGTCGTTCAAAAGCACCTCCGGATCGCAGTGCTGACGCCCGGGATATCCCCCGCAGCCGATCTCCACCATCTGTACGCCGAGTCCCTTGAAATAAGCAAGTGCGTCGGAAAGCGGCATCTCCCCGACCACATTGGTAAGTACACCGAGTTTCATCTTTCGTTCCTTCCTCTCTCGATAAGAATCCGCCGCATATGACGCGGCAATCTTATAGATTTTCCCTCAGCCACGCGAGGTCCTCCGCAATGCAGACTTCCTTATCCCTGTCCGCATAAGCATTCTCACGCTCCACAACAAAAGTCGTTTCCAAGTTTTGCGCCAAGGCGGCTTTTATCACAGCGCGCCAATTCACGTTGCCGGTGCCCATTTTCACATTGGCATTTTTAATCACGGTCCAGCGTGCCTCCGCTTCCTCCTCCGTGAGCGATCGTCCGTCGGATATCACATACGGCTCACCCGTTTTCCGTGCGGCACACGGCAGAATCACTCCGGCATTTTCCTTGATGTGAACAGAGGAAAACCGTCCCGCATGAGCCGCAAGATATTCCTCGGGAACAATGCCGGCACAAGCCGCCCATCCGCAGTCGAGCTGAAAAGATACTGTTTCCGGATCGGTAAGCTCGATCAGCCGATCCATGATCGTCTGCCCCTCCAGCACGAAAAACTCATCGTAATGATTATGAAAGCCGACCTTGATCCCATAGGCTTTTCCGTATTTGCCAAGCTCGTTCAGCCGTTCCGCGACCCGCTTCACCTTATTTACATCGGGAAAATCGCAATGCGGATAAATCACATGAGAAACGCCAAGCTCCGCAAGAAACGGAATCTCCTGCCCGATCCTGTCGAGCCTTACGTGCGCGGTTTTTGCCCATAAGCCGTTTTCCCGGAGCAGCGCACGAAGCTCCGGTGCCGTCATGCCGCCGTAATCGCCGGCGAATTCCACGCCGTCATATCCAAACTCTGCGGCATGGCGGATTTTTTCGCTGATTGAGAGCTCCACACCCGAAAAGGAATAGAGCTGTACGCCGATATTTTCCATAAAAATCTCCTAAATTTTAGGCAATTCGCCGTTTACGACAGGGGCGACAACCGGCTTCCCGTCTCTGTCGAGCAGAGGCGTCATGCCGCCGGCATAGCCGCCCGCATGAAAAACATAGTTCACACCGGTTTGCTTATCGATCCAGATTTCCGTCACGTTGACCTGTCCCTGCGAATATATTTTCTCAAAACGATCTCCGTTTTTTCCCATTTTTATCCCATTTCCGCATCAATCAAAATATACGGGCTTGTTGGTTCTGGAGGATTCATAGATCGCGTCGAGGATCTTGGTCACGACATACGCCTGATCCGCCGTTACGAACAGATCGCGCTTGCCGAGAAGCGCCTCGACAAAGATCTGATGCTCGAGGGATACCGGAGGCTTCCCTCCCGTGAAGCCGGGGATATAGGCGTCCACCTTTCTGCCGATCGTCGTCATGGCGGGCTGTCCCGCCACAACATGGTTGAGACGCACCACGCCCGTATGCGTATCAAGTCCGCCCTTGGTGCCGCACAGCTTAACCCTGGCGTCGCCAAACGCGCCGGCATCCTCCGCCATATTCAGTGCCCAAGAGGCTTTGAGGTCGATGACCGCGCCGTTCTTCATCTTGATCTGTCCGACGGCGAGATCCTCGACGTCGTAGGTTTCGTGATTCCAAGTGTCCGGCGTCATGTCGCGGCGCGTCTGTCCCTGATGCTCCGCGTCGAGCAGGCGGCCGAGCTTTTCAAAGGCCGTGCCGACCACATACAGCGGCTCATAATTGTTCATAAAGAACAGCGTGAGATCGAGCGCATGGGTGCCGATGTCGATGAGCGGTCCGCCGCCCTGCTTCGATTTGTCCGTGAAAACGCCCCATGTCGGAACGCCGCGGCGGCGAAGATATGTGGACTCCGCATAGTAAATATCGCCGAGCCAGCCGTCGTCGATCGTTCTTTTCGCCACCTGGTTGACCGGGAAATGGCGGTACTGATAACCGATCGTGAGCAGCTTGCCGCTCTTATCACGTGCTTCCAGCATACGTCTCGCATCCGCCTCGGTCGCTGCCATCGGCTTTTCGCAAAGCACATGCTTGCCCGCTTCCAGCGCCGCGCAGGTGATTTCACAGTGCGACACGTTCGGCGTCAGGACGAACACCGCGTCGATGCTGCCGTCGGCGAGCAGCTCTCTGTAATCGGTATAAACCTTTGCGTCCGGCGTACCGTATTTCGCCGCAGCACGCTCCGCTCTCTCGCGCACGAGATCGCAGAATGCCACCATGTCGGCCGCCTCCTTCTGCTGCTCCATGCCGGGAAAATGCTTGCCGTTTGCGATGCCTCCGCACCCGATAAAGCCTACCCTCAATTTTGCGCTCATAATATCGATTCCTCCAAAACAAGATTTTTTATTGATTTTCAAAAATATAGCTTACATTCACCACGGATTGGCCGTGAAATCGCCGCCGCGGCACCATTTGAGATAACGCAGCGCGTGGAGCTGTCCCATCGTTTCAAGCTCGCCGCCGAACAGCTTGTCGTGATATCCTTCGACGCAGATATCGTCCGTATAGCCGGCGTCGCGCAGAATCGTGAAAATCTTACGCCAGTCGGTGTCTCCCATGCCGGGGATCCGGTCGCGCGCATAGTTGCCGGCACTGCAAAAGGTGCCGTATTTTCTCACCCAATCCCAGTCGATATTCGCATCCTTGCCGTGGATGTGCACCACCTTGTGCACCCACTCCTTCAAATTCGCGATCGGATCGATGAGCTGAAACATCACATGCGTCGGTTCCCATTCAAGACCGAAGCTGTCGCTTGGCACTTCATTGAACATCAGCTCCCACGCCCGCGGCGTGAAGCCGATGTTGCAGGTAGCATGATTCCAATCGCCGCCCATCGGACAGCATTCGATGCCGAGCTTTACGCCGTTTGCCTCGGCGCGCGCGGCAAGCTCGCGGAACACCTCTCCAAAGCGCGGGACGGCTTCCTCCACCGGCTTGCCGTTATAAGCGCCGGCAAAGGTGGAAACATGCGTCGCACCGAAGAGACGCGCGCTGTCGATCACGGTTTTGAGAAACGCAAAATGCTCCTCCTTTTCCACGGGATTGAGATAAAAACCGAGCGTTGTGATCTCGAAATCGCGCCCGTCGATCACAGCATTCAGCTTCTGTGCCAGCTCTTCCAAAAAACCGGCATCGAAGGTTTTCATATGAAAATTGACCGAGCCGGTCTCATAGCCCGCGTCGATCGCGGCGTCCAGCGCCTTCTCCGCCATCCAGCCGGGCAGACAGGTCCCGATTTTGATGATCTGCTCCATATGACGTTTCCTCCAAATCACGGAATCATTCAAATTTTACGGTCTCATGTGTCTCGGCAGACCGTTTGACCGCCTCCATAAGACGCATGACGCGCATCACCTCGGGAAGCTTCACGATGATCTCCTCTTCCCCGTCGAGCGCCTTCGAAACGTTTCTGTAAAAATCATAAATGGAGCTCTCCACAACGGGAATCTCCGTCTTATGAATGTTTTCCTCGCGGCGCGGCGCCATCGTTTTGGTAATGCCGGACGCGGTATGAACCGGAACGACGTCATGCTCGTCGATCCCGGCGGCGGACACGATTTCAGCGCCGGAGGTCCAGTCGCGGATCAGCGCCGTACCGTTTTGCCCGACGATATACCACCGCGGGAGCGAGATGAAGTTGCTCGTGCCGACCTCGACCAAAACCTCCATGCCGTCCTCGAACGTCAGCATCGCCGTGAAGCCGTCGTCCACCAGTTGATTTGTGATATTGAATACCGACGCATATACATACTTTAACTTGATCTGTCCTTTGAGCATCAGAACCTGATCGAGCAGATGGACGCCCCAGTCGAGGATCATGCCGCCGCCGTGCTCCGGAAGCTGGCGCCAGTCGCCCGGAATCCCGCGCGAGCCGTGGACTCTCGATTCGATGCGGGAAATCTCCCCAAGCCTATTTTCGTCCACAATCTTTTTGGCCGTCAGAAAATCGCCGTCCCATCTGCGGTTCTGATAAACGGTAAACAACTTCCTGTATTTCTCGGACGCCTCGATCATTTCCGCAAGCTCCGCGCTATTCATCGTGACCGGCTTTTCGCAAACGACGTTTTTCCCTGCCGCCATTGCGGCGAGCGCCAAGGACTTATGCGAATCGTTCGGCGTCGCGATGATGACAAGGTCGATCGCGGGGTCTGCGAGCAGCGCCTCATTCGATTCATAAAATTTCATGCTCTTTTCCGCAGCATATTCACTGCATTTTTCGTTGATATCGGAAACGCCGACGAGCTCGAGATAATCCGAGACCAAGACATGCCTTGCCTGCCAATACCCCTCGCCGCCGAATCCGATCACACCAACACCATGTTTCATCTTGATACACCTCCGGATAACGCCGGGAAACCCGAATCTCCCGGACCGCTCCATCTAAATTGCAGATTGTTCCGTTTCGATGAGAAACATATCCGACTATCGTGGTCATTTTACACCATAGGAAAGCCAAAGTCAACATCAAATCAAGAAAAATGACCGGCGAGTCTTAAATTTTTTATTAAAATTT
>URZF01000083.1 GCA_900552255.1 uncultured Eubacteriales bacterium
GCAAAGGTGTGTGATTTGCAAAACAAAAATAAAGACTAACAAAGAAAATTTCGTTAGTCTTTTACTTTGTCTGAAAAATCCCTATGGAACACACGGTTTATCGGGGAATTTTGTTTTTGTGCAAGACGCTTTTCCGTAATGGTTCTGCCTTTCGGCGGACGGTATCCCGTCAAAGGTGCGTTCAGCAGTCGAGAAGGCATTCGAGAATCTTTGCCGCTGCTCCCGCGGCATTCTCCGGAGACAGGGACGAATCGTTTACGAGAAGCGTGTGCGTATCGCTTTTTTGCTCGAACATAAATTCCGAAAGCGCCCGGATTTTGACGCCATGCCGCCGGAAGAGGCGGCATAGCTCCGTATCGGAAAGCGCGGTATCGACCGTCATGAGAAAATGCAGACCGGAATCCTTTCCGTATATTTGAATTTTTCCCGAGGAGACGGCCTCGCCAAGACCGTCTGTCAAAAGACTGCGAATCTCTCTGTAATATTTGCGCATACGGCTGATGTGCCGGTCAAAATAGCCCTCTGCGATAAAAGAAGCAAGGGTATATTGTTCAAAGCTCGGCACCGGACAGGAAAAGAAGCCGAGTCTTTCCCGAAAGGCTTCCGCGATTTCCTCCGGCAGTACCATGTAGCTGATGCGGAGGGACGGCGCGAGCGTTTTGGTAAAGGTATTCATATAGAGAATCTTTCCCGCGCGGTCGATGCTCCGTATCGCGGGAATGGGCTTTGCGTAATATCCAAATTCGGAGTCGTAATCGTCCTCTATGATATAGCGTTCCTTCTTTTCCATCGCCCAGCCGTAAAGCTCGTGCCGCCGTTTCGCAGGCATGACGATGCCGGTGGGGAAATGATGGGAAGGCGAAATGTGCAGGATATCGGCCTCCGATCCGTTCAGGGCTTCCAAGCTTACGCCGGAATCGTCGAGCGGAATCCCGCGGATATCCGCGCCCGCCGCCCGATAGATTTTTCGGATTTTCGGATAGCCGGGATCCTCGATTGCATACCGCTTCTCCTTTCCGAAAAAGAGAATCAATAAATTGTAAAGGGATTCCGTACCGGCGCCCAGCACGATTTGCTCCGGCGAGGCATCGATGCCGCGGGAACGGCGGATATCCTCCGCGATGACCTCCCGCAGCTCCGGAATCCCGTTGTACGGGACCGGACGCAGGAGCTCCTTTTGATAGTCGAGCGTCACCCGTCTCAAAAGCTTTACCCATATGGAGAAAGGGAAGCGGGCGGGGCCTGCCGAGGTATCCGCAAGGTCCAGCTCGATGGGGATATCGGAGTTTTCCGACGGTTTTTTAAAATTTTTTGGCCGGCGCAGCGCCGGCCTTGCCGTCGGATGCGGATAGGGCAAGATTTCCTCGACAAAATATCCTTTTCTTTGAGAGGGACGGAGATATCCTTCGGCAATGAGCTGTTCGTATGCGTTCTCGACCGTGATGCAGCTGACGCCGAGATGCTCCGCCAAGGCTCGCTTTGAGGGAAGCTTCTCGCCGGAACGCAGTCTGCCGGAAACGATATCCTCCTTTATTTTCTGATACAGCGAGCGGTAAAGCGCCTCGCCTTTCTTTTTTTCTAAGCTATAAGTGAGCATGACCGGCTCCTGATTTTGAAATCTGGTATGATAAAATAATATGATATTGGATATTTTTCTATATCCAATATTGCAGTATACTCCATATCATCCTAAAAATCAAGTACGGGGGCAGCGTCTTCTGACAGCCGCCCGGGAGGAGTTTATCATGAACAGGAGAAAACTTTATCTGCGCCGCCTTGTCGTCGCCGCGATGCTTGCCGCGCTCGCGCTTATCTGCTTTGACTATCTGCGGCTCGAGATCCCGATCGGCGACAGTACGGGGAAAATATATGTCGGCCACACCTTTGTCATTCTTGCGGGGATCCTGCTGGGGCCCGTTTACGGCGCGGCGGTGGGAGGCGTCGGCCTTATGCTGTCTGATCTGCTTACGGGATATTTCACCTCCGCTTTCCCGACGCTGCTCGCAAAGGCGATTCTCGGAATGGCCGCGGGACTTTTTGCGGGACTTTTATTCCACGGAAAAACGGAGCTTTCCGCAGGAAAGCTTATCGGAAAATATGCCGCTGTCGCGGCGCTTTCCACGGTGGTCAACGTGCTGACGGAGCCCGGTATCCGTTACCTGTTCAAGATATATGTGCTGAAGTATGAACGCGAGGTGGTCGTTGTCGCGTCGATCGGCTGTGCGCTGTCCATGCTTGTCAGCGGGATCGCCTCCACGGTGATCGTCGCTTTGCTGGCCAAGGCGGCGGATATGCTGCAAAAGAAATATCTGAGAGCTTAAAAGGGAGTATCCGCCGCAAGCGGCGGATGTTCTTTTTCCCAAAAAACGGAAGCTCCTTGCTTTGATAAAGGAGCTTCCGTTTTTTGCTATGGTTTATGCTTCTATAAGAGGAAAGCCGTGCGGGAGGCCGTCCGCCCATGGCTTGACGATCAAATTTCGATCCGGCTGATTTCGTGCGTGGCTTCCGCCGCGGTGCATACCGCGCCGCGATAGCCGTAAATATTCCGAAATTCATGGAAAAATGCGTCTGTCTGCAAAATTTCGTCCTGATAGATCGAGCACACGCCGCGGTGAAAATCGCAGCGGAGCGTGGAGAGTCCGATATCGAAGCCTGTCCCGCGCATTTTGACATAGCTTTCCCGCAGCGTCCACAGCCGGCAGAACGCCTCCTTCGGATTCTGTGACAGCAGCATTGCATTGTATTCGGGCAGGGAAAAGAAACGGTTGGCAATGCCCATCATGTTGTGCGAAGCCTCGATTTTCTCGACGTCGACGCCGCATTCCACGTCGGAGACGGTGCATACGACGACCGCCGCGCTGTGGGAGAGGTTGAAATGAATCTCCCTGTGATCGGCAAGATACGGCTTCCCGTGCTCACCGATCTCGATTTTGAGTTCCGACAGCCCGAATTCCTTTTTCATGACCGCATTTAGAATCAACCCTGCCGCGAGCAGAGATGCTTGGGTTTCCGGCCTTTTGGCCGTCCGGATGCGCTCCCGGCGCGCTTCCGATACCTCATGGATCCTCTCCTCGATGGCGGCGCTGTCCGAAAGCGCCGGAAATTCCGCGAAATAGGTTTTTGCTTCTGCCATTGCTGCCTCCCTTTGCCGGCTGCTGCCGGATTTATATATCAATATAACATATCTGAAAAATAAAGTCAATGAACCTGATGCCCGGACATTCTCCAAAGAAGAACTTTTCAAATATTTTTTTCATTTTCTATGGACAAATATGCGGTTGTTTGGTACAATGATACGGAAATGCTGGATTATATTGAGGAAAATAAAACGATGATAAAAGCGGCAATTTTTGATTTTGACGGAACGTTGGCCAATACGCTGCCGGATCTATGCACCTCGCTGAACCTGATGCGCGCGCATTTTGGATACGAGCCGATTTCGGATAAGGATGTCCTGCGCGCGGTGAACAACGCGACAGAGCGCTTTATCCGGCTTTGTCTGCCGGATGATTTTGACGAGGCGCGTATGGACGAGGCAGTGGAGGCTTATTTTGCCGCATACGCCAAATATTATCTCGACAAAACGGCGCCGTATGAGGGCGTTGCCGAGCTTTTGGCGAGACTTCGGACGGACGGCATCGGGCTTGCCGTCATGTCCAACAAGGACAACGAGCATGTCGGCGAGATGACCGAAGCTCTTTTCCCGGGTGCATTTGACGCGATATGGGGAACGGTGGAGGGAGTGCCGGTGAAGCCGGATCCCGCCCGCGCCTTTATGATCGCACGGGATTTCGGCGTAAAGCCGGAGGATGTGGCGTTTGTCGGGGATTCCGATGTCGACATGATGACGGCAAAAAACGCGGGGATGCTTCCCATCGGCGTTTCATGGGGATACCGCAGCGCAGAAGTCCTCCAAGATGCGGGCGCTGCCTATGTTGCAGCTAATTCGGAGGAATTGTATAGAATTATAAAAGCCATCATATAAAAGCATGGCAACCGAAAATTCTCCTTATGCACGGAAATGGTGAAGACACGAAATGCGTTATTGCAGCAATAGGATGAAAGCGTGATGGCTTTATATGTAAATCTTAGTATCAGATTCAAACGTTGCGGCCAACAGATGATACGCAGGAAATATAAAAGCTTTTCCAGTGTTTTCGTTAGCTGAAAGGGATTATACAGTTTTCGGAGAAGATACCGAAGGGGATCTGAAATCGCATAT
This sequence comes from uncultured Eubacteriales bacterium, assembly GCA_900552255.1. Taxonomy (GTDB): domain Bacteria; phylum Bacillota; class Clostridia; order Oscillospirales; family CAG-272; genus QALR01. The sequence goes on from URZF01000083.1 coordinate 4,223, forward strand.
AAGGAGATTCTGCTGATGATAAAAGCGGCAATTTTTGATTTTGACGGAACGCTGGCCAATACGCTGCCGGATTGGCATACCTCTGTAAACTTAATGCGCGCATGTTTGGGATATGAACCGATTGCGGAAAAGGAGGTTCTTGGTGCGGTGTATAACGCAGGCTTTATCCGACTATGTTTGCCGGATGATTTTGATGAGGCACGCATGAATGAGGCGACCGAAGCTTATTTTGCCGCTTATGCCGAGCATTATTTTGATAAAACGACTGCGTATGACGGAATTGCTGAGCTGCTGGCGAAGCTTCGTGCGCTGGGGATAAAGCTTGCTGTGCTGTCCAATAAGGAGCATGAGCATGCTACGGAGATGACCGAAGCGCTTTTTCCGAGGGCATTTGATGCAGTGTGGGGCGCTGTCAAAGAGGTGCCTTCGAAACCGGATCCGGCTCGGGCCTTTATGATCGCTGAAAATTTTGATGTGAAGCCGGAGGAGACGGCGCTCATTGGCGATGCCGGCGTCGACATGGTGACGGCAAAAAACGCGGGGATGCTTCCCATCGGCGTTTCATGGGGGTACCGCAGCGCGGAAGTCCTCCAAAATGCGGGCGCCGCTTATATAGCGGAGGATGCCGAAGATTTATACAGAATCATAAAATCACTTATATAAAAGTATAAAAAGAAAGGACTTTCCGTTTTTATGCGGAAAGGGTGGGGAAAGATGAAACTTCCGTTTGAAATCGATTTGAAGGGAAAGGTCGCGGTCGTCACGGGGGGCGGAGGCGTGCTTTGCTCCGGCTTTGCCAAGACGCTGGCCGCATGCGGCGCGGGCGTTGCGGTCTGCGATCTCAGACTGGATGCCGCGGAGCAGGTGGCAAGGGAGATCCGTGAGGACGGTGGAAATGCCATCGGCGTTGCCGCCAATGTGCTCGAACGCGATTCGATGGAGGCTGCGAAAAAGGAGATCACAGAGAAGCTCGGCACCTGCGACATTCTGCTCAACGGCGCGGGCGGGAACAATCCCCGCGGCACGACGACAAAGGATTATCTCGAGCCGGAGGATCTGGGCGGCTCGGTCGAGGGCGTCAAGACGTTTTTCGATCTCGATCCCGCGGGCATCGAGTTTGTGTTCAATCTCAATTTCCTCGGCACGCTGATCCCGACGCAGGTTTTCGCGCTCGATATGGCGAAAAAGCCCGGCTCGACGATCATCAATGTTTCCAGCATGAACAGTTTCCGCCCTCTGACGAGGATCCCGGCGTATTCCGGCGCGAAGGCGGCGGTCTCCAATTTCACACAGTGGCTCGCCGTTCACTTTGCGAAGGTAGGCATCCGCGTCAACGCGATCGCGCCCGGCTTTTTCATCACCAATCAGAATACCTCGCTGCTGCTGAATTCCGACGGTTCTTATACCGCGCGTGCGGAAAAAATCATCGCGCACACGCCGATGGGCAAATTCGGAACGCCGGATGACCTGACGGGAACGCTCCTTTGGCTCTGCGACAACGCGGCGTCCGGTTTTGTCAACGGCGTCGTCGTCCCGGTGGACGGCGGCTTTGCGGCTTATTCCGGCGTATGAGCGGAGCAGGGGAAAGCGGTATGGCGGACGGTGCTTCGGAAGCGCTTGATTTTATCGTCGAGATCGACAAAATGAAAAGCATTCGGCGCCGTTCTCTGACGTATGACGGCTCGCATTATGAGAACGACGCGGAGCATTCGTGGCATCTTTCGGTCATGGCGCTTGCGCTGGCGCGCTATGCGGCGCGGCCGGTCAATATGGAGCGCGTTCTGAAAATGACGCTCATTCATGACCTTGTCGAGGTGTATGCGGGCGACACGTTCGCTTTCGACGCTGCGGCGACGGCCGGTCAGAAGGAGCGGGAAGAGGCCGCTGCGGACAAAATATTTGCGATGATCCCGGAGGGCGCGGAGCTTCGTGCCCTTTGGGAGGAATTTGACGAGGGGAGAACGGCGGACGCATCCTTTGCGGCGGCGCTCGACCGTTTGCAGCCTCTGCTTGCCAATCACCTCAACGAGGGACACACGTGGCGGATGGGAAACGTCGATGCTGCCGCGGTATACCGCAGAGTCGGACCGATCCGCGAGGCGATTCCCGCGCTTTGGGACACCGTTTGCAGGATGGTAGAGGAAGGCGTTGAAAAGGGATATATCCGCCCGTGAAGGCGCAGCTTTTGATTTGCTGTCCTCTGTTTCGGAGAGGAGCCGCGCTGCTGTCCCAGAAAAATCGGCGGCGGGAAACGTGTAAAAATTATCGAAACCTATTGCAATTTCCTTTTTTTTGTGTTATAATTCTCCACAGCTATCATAAATTGATGGAATTTATGCTTGAATCAAGAGGCTCCGCACCGAAGAGTCGGCGGACGTGCGGAAACTGGAATATCCGCCGGAAAGGAAGATTGAAATGAGCGTTTTACAGATTGTTCTCGGCGCTGTTTTGCTTGCGGCATCGCTGTTTTTGATTGTTGTCATCATGTTGCAGGATAAGAAAAAACGCGGTCTTTCCGGTGCGATTGCAGGCGGAACTGACACGTATCTCGGTCGGAACGGCAAGAATGCGG
>URZF01000084.1 GCA_900552255.1 uncultured Eubacteriales bacterium
AAAGCGGATAATACGATCAAACGGTCACTGAGAAAAGAAGAAAGACGGGCTTCCAATGTATTTTCCAAATAAAATCCGGCAATCCCCATGACAAATGAGAAAACGCAAAGGAGAATATTCCATCTGCCGGCTTTTTTTACCGGACACAATGCAAAAAAACAGAATTGCCCGCAGGTTTTCTTGTCGTATACCGTCGTACCGGAAATTTCCATCATGATTCCTCCGTGAGAAGCCGCTCTGATGCCGCTTTGATATCCTCATAGGTAAAACCGTACCGCATCAGCGCCGCGACCGTCTTCTGCCTCTGATTTCGGTCTGTCAAAAGCTCCCTTCCGCCCATCATATCCATGCGCTTCGCACAGATTTCGGCAAAATCCTCATCGTCCATCGAAGCCATGACTTCTTTTATCACATCTCCGTCAAATCCTTTGGCGTAAAGCTCCTTTTTGATGCGGTTTCTGCCGTAGAGCTTCCGTTTCGCCAGTGTTTCCGAGAAAAGCTGCGCGTCGTTTTTTTCATGGATAAACCCATGTGACAGGAGATATTCCACAGCTGCGGATGCCGCCTCTGCGGAATATCCTTTCTGCGCGAGCTTTCTTTTCAGCATTTTCGCCGTATTCTGCGCGTATCCAAGCAAGGACAGTCCCTTTTTGATCGCTGCCGTCTTTTCGATGCAAAAGATCAGTTCATCGCATTGATCCTTGTCAATAACGATCGGAGCTGTAAACTCCCACGGCAGGCCAAGCTCCGCGAGCATTTCCGCCAACAGGCTCCCTTTTAGATTCTGCACAGAATTTCCGCCGCAAATCCGGACGGAAACCGCCGCTTCGGCGCCGCCCGCCGTCGCGCGGAGTTCGGTAACGGTGATTTCCATATGGATCAGTCGTCGTTCTCGATATCGAGAACGCGGATATCGAATTCATCGCCGGCGCCGTCCTCGTCATCCTCCAAGGAATAGGCCTCGCCGGCGGAAAGATCCAGCTCATCTCCGTGCGCCTTGATTTTCTCCTCCAGCTCTTTCATCAGCGCGGGACTTGCGGCGATCGCCTTTCTGGCGTTGTCCTTGCCCTGTGCGAGCTTTTCCCCGTTATAGGAGAACCAAGAGCCGCTCTTCTGCACAAGACCGAGCTCCATCGCGATATCCACGATCTCGCCGGCTTTGGAGATCCCCTTTCCGTAGAGGATGTCAAACTCCGCGATACGGAAAGGCGGCGCGACCTTGTTTTTCACGACCTTGCATTTGACGCGGTTGCCGTATACCTCGTCGCCCTGCTTGAGATTTTCGATCTTGCGCACGTCGATTCTCACCGACGAATAGAATTTCAGCGCCCGACCGCCCGGCGTCGTTTCGGGATTGCCGTACATCACGCCGACCTTTTCTCTGAGCTGATTGATAAAAATGACAACGCAGTTCGTCTTTGCAATCGACCCGGAAAGCTTGCGCAGCGCCTGGCTCATCAGTTTCGCCTGCAAGCCGACATGGCTGGAGCCCATTTCCCCGTCGATTTCCTGCTGCGGGACGAGCGCCGCCACGGAGTCCACCACAACGACATCGATTGCACCGGAACGCACGAGCGCATCTGTGATTTCAAGCGCCTGCTCCCCGCTGTCGGGCTGTGATACCAGGAGATTGTCGATGTTGACGCCGAGCGCCTTTGCATAAACGGGATCGAGCGCATGCTCCGCGTCGATGAATGCCGCCTCTCCGCCCAGCTTCTGCACCTCGGCTGCGATATGGAGCGCAACGGTCGTCTTACCGGAGGATTCCGGCCCGAAGATCTCTACGATCCTGCCGCGCGGCACGCCCCCGATGCCGAGCGCGAGATCAAGCGTCAGAGATCCTGTCGGAATCGCCTCTACGTTCATATGCGCGTTTTCGCCGAGCTTCATGATCGTTCCCTTGCCGAAATCCTTTTCGATCTGGGAAAGCGCCGTTGCGAGCGCTTTTTTCTTGTCCTCGGCGGAAACCGGCGCTACGACCGCGCTTTTTTTCTTTTTATCTGCCATATTCCTGTCCCAATCCTTTCTCAGTGTGTTCAGATATCGTCGTCGGACGCATCGATTTCTTCTTGCCTGTCCGTCATGATTTCTTCTCCCGTCTGCTCGGCTTCGCCGACGGCAGCCTCTATCTTCGACGCTTCCTCTTCCTCAGACTTCACCGCCGCAAAGCTGATGATATGCGCGTCCGCGGCCAGCCTCATGATGATAACGCCGGCCGTATTGTTTCCCTCATAAACCGGGATTCCCGAAACAGGTGTGCGGATCATCGTTCCGTCGTTTGTGATGATCATAATATCGTCGTTTTCGCCGACGGAAGCGATCCCCGCAAGATACCCCGTCTTAGCCGTGATTTTCTGGCAGATGATGCCCATCGTTCCGCGGCTGTGCGCCGTATAGATATCAAACGAATTGCGTTTTCCGTATCCCTTTTCGGTCAAAGTGATCAGATGACGGTCCTCCTCCACGATCGCCGCGCCGATGACGACATCGTCGCCGCGCAGCTTGATTCCGCGCACACCGCGCGCCGCGCGTCCCATCACGCGGGCGTCCGTTTCCTTGAAGCGGACGGCTTTCCCCTCGCGCGTGGCAAGAATCACGTCGTTTTCTCCTGTCGTATGCTTGACAAAAACAAGCTCGTCCCCGTCGTCCAAATGAATGGCTATCTTTCCGCCCTTCCGCTGATATTCAAAATCCTTGATATTTGCACGCTTGACGATGCCATGCCTTGTCACCATGACGAAATATTCGTTTTCCTCAAAGCCCGCAACCGAAATGACGGAGGTGATCTTCTCTCCCTCGCTCATATCGATCACATTCACGATATTGGTACCCTTCGCCGTCCGTGAGGCCTCGGGAATCTGATAGGCTTTTTTCATATAAACTCTGCCCGTATTGGTGAACAGAAGCAGACAGCTGTGAGAATCCGCAATGATGACGTCTTCGACGAAATCCTCCTCTTTCGTGGTCATGCCGATGATGCCCTTTCCGCCGCGCTTCTGCGCGGAATACGTCGCGGCAGGCGCGCGCTTGATGTAGCCCGCGTGCGTCATCGTAATCACACATTCATGCCGTTCGATGAGGTCCTCGTCGATGATATCGTCGATCGCGGAGGAAATCTCCGTGCGCCGTCCGTCCGAAAATTTCTCCTTGACGGCGAGAAGCTCCTCCTCCAAAATGGATTGCAGCTTGCTCTCGTCCGCAAGGATCCCTTCGAGCTCCTCGATCAAAGCCAGCTTCGCGGCCAGCTCATCCTCGATTTTGAGCCGTTCAAGTCCTGCAAGGCTTCCGAGCGTCATATCGACGATCGCCTGCGCCTGGACCTGTGAGAGGCCGAATCTGCTCACAAGCGCATCCCTTGCATCCTGCTTTGACGAGCTCTTTCGGATGGTGTCGATCACCTCGTCGATATCGTCGAGCGCGAGCTTGAGTCCTTCGAGAATATGCACTCTTGCGCGCGTTCTGTCGAGCTCAAAGATCGTTCTGCGGCGAATGACGCTCTCCTGATGCGCGATGTAATGGCGCAGGATATCCTGCAAGCCGAGCAGCTTCGGCTCCCCGTTCACAAGCGCGATCATATTGACGGCGCAGGTGTCCTGAAGCTGTGTATATTTATAAAGCTGATTGAGAATCACCTGTCCGTTGGCATCGCGGCGGTATTCGATGACGATTTTCATGCCTGCCTTGCCGGATTCGTCGCGGATCTCCGTAATGCCGTCGACACGCTTGTCCTTGACAAGCTCCGCGATCGATTCCACAAGCATGCTTTTATTGACCTGATACGGGATCTCCGTCACGACGATCCTGCGCTTGTTTTCGTCCACTTCGGCGCGCGCACGCACGATAATGCGTCCCTTGCCGGTCTGATATGCCTGATAAATGCCGGAGGATCCGCAGATAATCCCGTAAGTCGGGAAGTCCGGTCCCTTGATATAATTCATCAGCTCCGCGACGGTCGCGTCCGGATGCTTCATAAAATAGATCGTGCCGTCGATGACCTCCCCGAGATTATGGGGCGGCACGTTCGTCGCCATGCCGACGGCGATGCCCACCGAGCCGTTGACAAGAAGATTCGGGAATCTCGACGGAAGCACCTGCGGCTCTTCAAGGCGGTTGTCGAAGTTCGGATCGAAATCGACGACGTTTTTATCGATATCCGTCATCATTTCATTGGCGAGCCTTGACATTCTCGCTTCCGTATAACGGTAAGCGGCGGCGCCGTCGCCGTCCACGTTGCCGAAGTTTCCGTGTCCCTCGACAAGCGGATAACGCATATTGAACGGCTGCGCAAGACGCACCATTGCGTCGTATACGGAAGCGTCTCCATGCGGATGATAACGGCCGAGCACGTTTCCGACCGTCGTCGCGGACTTGCAGAACGGTCTGTCATAGGTCAGCTTATCCTGATACATTGCGTAAAGGATTCTGCGGTGGACAGGCTTCAGTCCGTCGCGGACGTCGGGAAGCGCACGCGCCACGATGACGCTCATCGCATATTCGATGAACGATTTCTGCACGCGCTTTCCCATTTCCACGTCGACTATTTTCTGATTTTCATACGATATGTCTCTGTGTTCCATGAATTTTGAAATCCCTTTCGTTTTCTCACTTATCGGAGATTAAATATCAAGATTGACCGCGTATTTCGCATTCTGTTCGATAAACAAGCGCCTCGGCTCCACCTTGTCGCCCATCAGCACGGAGAAAATCTCATCGCATGCCATGGCGTCCTCGATATCAACGCGCAGAAGCGTCCTCTTCTCAGGATCCATCGTAGTTTCCCAAAGCTGTTCCGGGTCCATTTCACCAAGACCCTTATAGCGTTCCGCCTGAGCGCCGGAGCCGAGCTCGTTAATATAAATATCTCTTTCGTCGTCGGAAAAGGCATAACGTACCTGCTTTCCCTTATGCACCTTGAACAGCGGCGGCTGCGCGAGGAATACGTGTCCTTCCTCAATGAGCTTTCTCATATGTCGGAAAAAGAACGTAAGAAGCAGAATCTGGATATGAGAGCCGTCGACATCGGCGTCGGCCATGATAATGATTTTTCCATAGCGGAGCTTCGTAATATCGAATTCCTCGCCGATTCCGCAGCCGAGCGCCTGTATGATCGGAATCAGCTGCGTATTGGCGTAAATCTTGTCAAGACGGCTCTTTTCGACATTCAAAACCTTGCCGCGCATGGGCAGGATCGCCTGAAAATGGCTGTCACGCCCGTCTTTTGCGGAGCCGCCTGCGGAATTACCCTCGACAAGATACAGCTCGGTAAATTCCTTGCGCTTCTCATGGCAGTCCGCGAGCTTGCCGGGAAGTCCCGCTCCTTCGAGAGGACTTTTTCTGCGCGCGTTTTCTCTTGCGCGGCGCGCCGCCTCCCGCGCGCGGGAGGCCGATATCGCTTTATCGATGATCGTTTTGGCGACATTCGGATTTTCCTCGAAAAACTCATTGAGCTTAGCGGTCACAAGGCTGCTGACAAAGCCGCGCATCTCGGAATTTCCGAGCTTCCCCTTGGTCTGCCCTTCAAACTGTGGTTCCCTTAGTTTGACGGATATCACCGCGCAGATTCCCTCGCGCACGTCGTCGCCCGACAGCGGGGGATCGTTGTCCTTTAAAAAATTCTTTTTTCTCGCGTAATTGTTGATAACGCGCGTAAGGGACATTTTAAAGCCGTCCTCGTGCATGCCGCCCTCCGGCGTCACGATATTATTGGCAAAGGACATCAGTGTTTCGTTGTAGCTGTCGTTATACTGAATAGCGATCTCCGCGGATTTGTCGTCCGTTTCACTTTCCATATAAATGACGTTGTGAAGCACCTCGCCGTGCTTGATGGCGTTGAGATGCTCGACAAAGCTGCGCACGCCGCCCTCATAATACAGCTCGTTCGTGATAAGCTCCTCGCCGCGCGCATCCGTCACGGTGATCTTGATGCCGGCATTGAGGAACGCCTGCTCCCTCATTCGATTGAGAATGGTATTATAATCAAATTCGACCGTCTCCGTAAAAATCTCGGAATCCGGCATAAAACGGACATACAGTCCGTGCTTTTCCCCGCAGGAGCCGACATGCAGAAACGGTCTTGCGACCTTTCCTCTTTCAAACCGCTCCGTATACATCTCGCCGTCATGGCAGTTTTCGATTTCCGTCCATACGGAAAGCGCGTTCACGACGGAAGCGCCGACGCCGTGCAGGCCGCCCGAGAACTTATAACCGCCCGCGCCGAATTTTCCCCCTGCGTGAAGCACGGTGAATACGACCTCCGTCGTCGGGATTCCAAGCTTTGCGTTCATACCGCTCGGGATGCCGCGTCCGTTGTCCTGAACGGATACGCTTCCGTCCGGATGAAAGGTCACTTCTATCTCCGTACATACCCCCGCCATCGCTTCGTCGATGGAATTGTCCACGATTTCATATACGAGATGATGAAGGCCCCTCTGCGAGGTGGAGCCGATATACATACCGGGACGCTTCCTAACCGCTTCAAGTCCCTCTAAGACCTGAATTTGCCCATCCTCATATACGTTGTTTCCGGTGCTGTTGTTTTCCGCCATGTTTTCCTTTTCCTTTCATACATGTTCCAAATCAAAGAATATCCTCTGCCCTTTGGCAGAGCGTTTTCACCGACAGCTGTGAAAAATAAACAGTGTTTTTTCCCTTTACCGCCGTCAAGACGAACGATTTCGGAAGTTCGTGCGTCACATTCACGGTTTCCCCTCTCTTTTCACAGCCTGAGAGATAATTTTTTGTATTTTTAGATATCGTTACTGTATCCGTGTAGAATATACCGACGAT
>URZF01000085.1 GCA_900552255.1 uncultured Eubacteriales bacterium
AGGAGACCGAGCGAGGTCTCATGCATTGGTATGATGAAGCCGACAGCGTTGACCGCAAGGTACGCTCTGCCGTCTTCGCCGTGGAGGTGCGTGACCGGCAGCTCTGGGGCGTGGCGGAATGCCGTGTCGCCGGGGAATTGTCGGACACAGAGCTGGAAACCGTATAGAAAAGACCGGAGCGAATGCTCCGGCCTTTCTTATTTGGATTTTTTGGTGCCCGTAGACATTTTTTGCGATAAACGCTTCAAAGGAAGCGGCGGCATTGCCATAACATCCGTCTTTTCTTCTTCCGTCATATTGTCCTCCTTACGTTGTACGTTCTTTATTGACAATAAGGAGAAACGATCTCCTCGATACATTCAAGGAATGCCTCTTCCCCGAACGTGTTTATCTTGAAAAATATCGCATTGCTGCCGCCCGCCGTGATGGCGGACAGGCAGATTCCCTCCGGCGAGCCGAACAGCGTCACGTTCATGCTGAGCCGGTTGCCGCCGACCATACTGTAACGCTCAAACACGCGCACGGCACAGCGGACACCGCCGCAGACAAAATCACTTTTGTCCTCAAGGCTTGCCGAGGCGCTGCCGTTCAAGATGCCGTCCTCGATATCGCGAAGAATGGCAGAGAAGTCGCCGACCAATCGACATTCGAGCTTTGCCATGATGATGCCTCCCGTTATTGAATATGGAATTGAAAATCGAAGTGCTCGTCAAGGAAAACATACTTTTCCGGAAGCACGGGACCACAGCTGTTCGTGCCGATTCCGTTGACCTTGTAGTTTATCAGCAGATGCGTATTCTCATCTGGAACAAGCTCGTGGCGGTGAGCGGTATCCGTGAGCGTTTCCGCAGAATAATGGAGCGCGGAAAACTCAAAACGCTCTCCCTCCACGCGAAATCCATTGTTCTCAGAGGACAAGACGACATACCGCGCGCCGATGTGATTGCCGCACTCCTGCGGTTTTATCATCGGCTCGTATTCCTCCGCAACGGTCGAATGGTAAACGCCGTATTTCGCGTGATTCTGAAAATCGATATAGCACGCCTTCGGTCCCTTGGCAAAATATTCAAGCGTTTCAAAGCCGGCGCGCAGGACAAATTCCACCGCAAAGCGCGGAATCTGCGTCACCAGCATATCGAGATGCCGCTCCGCGTGAACGGCAACATCGACGCCGCCCGCGCTCACGGTATAGACCACCTTTAAAAGATACATCGGGAAGCGCGCCGGCGCGCCGAATAGCCCGTCAAAAGTGAGCACCGCTTCGGTATCGGTACATGTGACCTCAGAGGATAGAACATGGAATTCGGCATAACGGACAAATTCGGCCGTCCAGTTGCGGGGATTTATATTCATGTCGTTGTCCGTCGGCGCGCGCCATGCGGTGAAGCGCGTCGGCGCGGCAAGAAGCTCTTCCCCGTTTTTGCAAAAGCTCGTGAGCGTGCCGCGCGCACGGTCTGCCGTGACGGAAAGCGTCTCCGACGCGACTGTTACAAAGCGCGCGCCGGAGGAAACGGAGATCCATCCCGATTTCCGTTTCGCGCAGAGCGAGCCGGTCCTTGTCGGAACGGCAAGCTGCTCGAAGCAAGCCTCGTCTCCCGCTTTCGCAAACGGCATATCGCAGCGATAGACAACGGACAGATTGACAAAGCAGGGATATTCCGTCGCCTCAGGGAGACCCTCGATTTGCACCGTGACGGATTCATGCGGCGCGATATCCAGCGGAAGCGTACCGCGCGAGACGACGTGCTCCCCATCCACGACCGCATATTCCGCGGCGAAAAGCGTTTCCGTGTTCACAAAATCCAGCATATTGGAAAGGCGGAGCACGCCGCGTGTCTCATCCTCCCACACAGCGCGCACGGGACGTAGCACCTCTTTCAGCTCCAAAAGACCGATGTGCGGCGTGCGGTCGGGATAGCAAAGCCCGTCGGCGCAGAAGTTGCCGTCGTTCGGCACCTCGCCGTGGTCGCCGCCGTAAAACCAGACCGGTAGCCCGTTCTTTTCCCCCTCCTCGACCGCGTGATCCGCCCATTCCCATACGCAGCCGCCGATAAGACGCGGATACCGATAAAAGAGCTGCCAATAATCCTCCAGCCCGCCCGGGCCCATGCCCATGGCATGCGCGTATTCGCAGAGGAAATACGGACGGGGATCGCCGCTCTTGTTGACGCCCTTCGCCTCCACGCCGTCGAGCGCCCAATACATGTAGCTTTCCACATCGACGCATTCGTCGATCGGCTCGTCATGCGTTTCGGAGAATCGGCGCACGCTGGAAGTCCCTTCATAATGAATGAGCCTCGTCGAGTCCGTTTCTCTTATCATCGCCGCCATCGCGCGGTGGTTCTCTCCGAAATGGCTCTCGTTTCCAAGCGACCACATAATGACGCACGGTGCGTTTTTGTCACGCGCGACAAAGCGCTTCGCTCTGTCAAGATAAGCTTCGCGCCACAAAGGATTGCCGGAGATCTGCCCCGACGGATCTTTGCCGCGGTAGGCAAGCTCCGTGCCGTGCGCCTCGATATCGCATTCGTCCACCACATAAAAGCCGAGTTCGTCGCACATCTCGAGCATTTCCGGCGCCGGCGGATAGTGCGAGGTGCGGATGCAGTTGATGTTGTGCCGCTTCATCAGGCACAGCTCCTCCCACAGCTCCTCTTTTGTGACCGTATAGCCGTTTTTCGGATGCGTGTCGTGATGGTTGACGCCTTTGAGCTTGACCGGCTCTCCGTTTATCAGCAGGGCGCAGTTCTCCGCGACGGAGATCTCGCGGAATCCGAACCTTTTATAGATATATTCCCCATTGAAAGAAAGCAGCAAGCCGTATAGGTTCGGCGTCTCCGCCGTCCATAAAAGCGGGGATTCGGCGCCCTCCTCGATCTCCGTGCCGTCGGGCGCGAAAAGCCGCACCGACAGCTTCGAGCCCAGATCCTCACAGTCGCCGGACAGCGAAAGGTCGATGCCGACCGTTCCGTCGTTTTCCGTCGTGATGAAGAAGTCCCGGATATGGAGCGCGGGACGGGAAAGCAGATAAACGCTTCTGAAAATGCCGTTGAAGCGGAAGAAATCCTGATCCTCGATGTAGGTGCTGTCACTGTACGTCAGAACGGCCACGGTAATCGAATTTTCACCGTCGCAGAGCAGCTCCGTCACGTCAAATTCCGACTGAATATGAGAGCCCTTGGACATGCCGAGATAGCGGCCGTTGATATAGACGATAAATTCCGAGCACACGCCGTCGAACATCAGATAGGTTTTCTCGCCCGCGGGCGCCGTAAACACGCGGCGATAGACGCCGACCGGCGTGTCAAGGGCGATTTCCGGCGGCAGATACGGAATGGGATAATTGACGTTCGTATACTGGATTTTGCCGTATCCGCGGCACTGCCAGCAGGACGGCACCGGTATTTTTTCTGCGTATTCGACCTCGCAGGGCTCCGCCGGCAAATCGAGCAGCGTCTCATAATACCGGAAATCCCAGTCTCCGTCGAGAGAGACATAACGATCGCCGGTATTCCCCGACATGGCGGAGGCCGCCGTGCCGTGCGGGATATAGAATGCGCGCGGCTCGCATCGGTTCTCTCCCGTATTTTTTGGATCAAAGGAAAATTTTTCTCTCATAACTCTCTCCGTCATACCGCATAAAGCGGCAAAATTTATAAAATTGTTTTCCCGCGCTTAAAGCTCGATCGTCTCCGGATCGAAATCGCCGGGATTTATCTTTTTATCCGCATCGGCGGGCTTCGCGCCCTCCTTTTTATAAATATCCGGCAGACGCTTTCTGCCGTTTTCCTGCGCAAGCAGTCCGAGCGCCGTCATATAGGAGCGGATGATTTCGCGCGGCGTGATCATCGTATCGGCTCCGGCGCGCGAAAGCATGAAATACAGAAAATCGCGCATTTCCTCCGCCGTGACGTCCACCGCGCCGTACCCTTCGGCAAAAAGCCCCGTCACACGGGCGATGAGGGCGAGCAGCTCGTCGTCGGAAAGCCTTGCAAGCCGCATGATCGGCCCAAACATATGCCCCGTCTGAATCGGTTCCCCGCCGAACATCGTATCGACAAGCCGCGAGCGCAGCGCCTCATAACTGAAAAGTCCGCGGCGCGTATCCTCCAAAAACTGCGGCGTGCCGGCAAAGATGATCTCCAGCCCCGCCGCCTTGCCTTGAAGCGTGTCGTTGAAAACGGAAAGGATCTTCTCATAATTGTTTTCTCTGGACACGCGGTTCGGAATCTTATAAAGATTGACGCATTCGTCGATGAATACGACAAGCCCGCGGTATCCGAGCCGGCGGACAAAAACCGCCATCAGCTTGATATAGTCGTACCAGTTCTCATCGTCGATGATGCCGGACACCAAAAGCGCCGCGCGCGCCTCGGTTTTCGTACCGAACTCCCCGCGCAGCCAGCGCAGGCAGTCGCTCTGACGTCCCTCGTCCGACGCGCGCCACGCGCGGTAATAGGTATCGATTACCCGTGCGAAATCGAATGCGCCGATGCCCGTTTCGATCTCACGCAGCACGGAATAAATCCGCTTGGAAATCTCCTTCTCGAAATCGGGCGAATCCGGCGGCAGTCCCGTTTCCGCCACCTCATACTGAATGTCGGAGAGCCACTTGGAAATAATCTGGGACAGCGCTCCGCCCTCTGGCGACGCCTTGGACGACAGGTTTTTCATCAGCTCTCTGTAGGTCGCAAGCCCGCCGCCGTTCGAGGAGGAGAGCCTGCGCTCCGGCGAAAGATCGGCGTCCGCACAGACAAAGCCGCGCTCGATCGCATAGCCGCGCATCAGCTGAATGAGAAAGCTCTTGCCGCTTCCGTATTTGCCGATGATAAAGCGCGTCGCCGAGCCTCCGTCCGCTACCGCGTCGAGGTCCCGGCAGAGCGCGGCGATCTCCCCCGTCCGTCCGATCGCGATATATTTCGCGCCGGAGCGCGGAACAACGCCCGCCGCCATGGACGCGAGCAGCGAGTTTAGAATCCGTTTCGGTATTTTGACCGTTTTTTCCTGCATTTCAGTCCGTATCCTCCTCATATTCCGTCAAAGCGGCAAAAAGCTCGTCGCCGTAATCCTCTATCACGGTAAAATCGTCGTCAAGAACAATATCTCCGGCAAGCTCCATTGCAAGCTCGTTGATCCGGCTTTTCACCGTCTCCGGCATCAAGCCTGCCGCGCGGCAGAACGCGGCAAATTCTCCGCGGAAGGCAGAGACAAGCGCCCGGCGCGTCGCTCCGTCGAGCGCCGGAGCAAGCGCGGCAAAATCCCCCTCTTCGCCCTCGTCAAAGCCAGCAAAAAAAGGCGTCTCGGACAGATCGGAAGTATCCTCGCAGGGCATCTCATCCTCGTCGGCTTCTCCGCCGAGGAGCGCCGCCGTCTCCCAAGCGTCCTGCTCGATGGCAAGCGCCCGCTTGATATCGGCAGGTCCTTTATTTTCCGGCTCATAAAGCGCCATATAGGCTTCCTCAGTTTCCTCCGGCGCTTGCCGTCTCTTATGCGCGAAGCGCTCGGGATAAAATGCGTCGAAATATTCCGACACGGCACGCACAATTCTCTCATCAATGCCGGCGGGCGAAAAGCGCGCCTTGATGGAAAACGCCGCGCGAAGCTGGTTTTCACAGAGCTTGATCACACCCGTCACCAGCTGCTTCATTTCATACGACCGCCGAAGCGGGAAACAGGTAAGCTCAAGCTTGCATTTCACCGCACGGCAGGCGACGGCGCCCGAAAAGCCGTCGCGGGAAATCTTTGCCGGATGAACGCCGAATTTTTCCGGGGACGGCGCTACAAGACGGCTGAGCACCTGCACGGCGGCCGCCGGAATATGTCTGTCGAAAGCGTCATGATGCTCGGCATAATATTTGCTTTTTCTGTAATCATAGGACGAAAGAAAGCGGATCAGCGGATAGGTCAGCTCACCCCCGCGCAGATAAAATTCCGGCAGAGAGACCTTTCCGGCGATCTCATCGGAAAACGCGGCGAGCGCCTGCCAGTCCGGCTCCACGCCGTATATCAGACAGTAATCGCAGAGCCATTCTCCGATATATTTGTCGAGATACCGGAAATCCTCGCGGTACGCCCGCCACAGTCTCGAGAGCAGGACCGCGCCTGTCTCCGGCGGAATCTTATCCGGCAGGTTGATGATCTCATAAATATACAAAAACAGATAGCTGTTGTCCGCCTTGATATAGTGCTCACGGCGAACCTCGCCCCGCCAGTAAAGATAATATGCGGCCTGCGCCGCCGTCATCTGATCGTACTGCGGCATGTAGGAGAAAAAATAGATATAATCGCAAGCCTCGTGCTCTCTGTCAAAATACCGCAGCGCGTCGTTTCTGAATTTCGCATAGAAACTGAAATCGGTCGGCCACGGTATGATCCGCACTCTCTTGATAAAGCCCGACGGCGGACAAAATTCCCGCACGGCCGGTTCTTTCCGGATTTCCCGCTCGCGTCGCGGCGGGATTTTGAATTCCGGCTCCGCGCCTTCGGCATTTACCCGCACCTGAACGGCTTCCGGCGCCGACGCGCGAGAGGATGCCGTCTTTTTTGCGGGACGCGCCGGCAGCATATCGCCGATATCCCAAAAGCTGTCGATATTTTCATCGCGCGGCGACACGCCCTCCACCTTTTTGAATACCCGGCTGAAATAGAACGCGCTCTCGTACCCCAGTTTGTCGGAGATCTCATCGATCTTGAGCGTTCCCTCATACAGCATTTCCTTGGCACATTCAATCTTTGCGTGGTTTACAT
>URZF01000086.1 GCA_900552255.1 uncultured Eubacteriales bacterium
ACGACTTTTACAAAAAGAGGACGCGAAAAATACGCGAGTTTTTCCTGCTGCAAAAGAACAAATGGAAATACCGAAAAACCCATATATATCGTACTTGTCCCTCCTGCGGCGCCCATATCAGGCTCAAAAAAATCAAGGGCGAGCATGACTGCACCTGTCCGAAGTGCGGCAAAGCCTTTCACATCAAGGTCAAATGAGGACATCATAAAGGGACCATGAAAAAGAGAAAAATCATTTTATACAGCATCTTTGCGGTCATCGTGGTCGCCGCCGTCGTCTATTTTCTCTGCAATCCCATCTCGGCGGAGGAAATTGAAGCGATACTCCCGCAAAACGAGTGGTGGTCAGCCGCGATCCTTCTTGTTCTTTTCGTCATGAAGGGCTTTATTCCCGTCATTTTATATGCGATCCTCGTGACGGCCTGCGGCGCGCTGTTCGATCTGCCGTACGCGATCCTGCTGGCATCTATCGGCACCGTCATCACCTTTACGATATCGTATCTCATCGGGAAAACGGCGAAGGCCGACGTGAACCGCATGATCGAAAAGCACGAGATGCTCAAAAAATACTATGTCAAGGGGGAAAAATATTCGTTCGTCTTTTCCCTCGCTCTGCATGCGGTGGGACTTTCCTCCGAGCTGCTCGGCGCGTTCTTCGGCTCGGTCGGCATGGCATATGTGCCGTACCTTGTCAGCAGCATTGTCGGCGTTCTGCCCGGTACGGCGATGTGGCTCGTGCTCGGCGACCAAAAAAGCATTTTCACAAAAGAGGGACTTATCATTTTTCTCATAGACTTCACTCTGGTAGCCTCATCATTCCTCTATCTCAATCACCTCTACAAGAAAAAAGCGGAGAAGGCGGCAAAATCCGTCTCCGGCGACAGCGAAAAATAAAAGGCGCTCCGCAAAGCGCCTTTTTTGTTTTTTGATATGGATCTTATTCTACTTCTTCCAGCGTATAGTAGCCGAAGTTGTTGGACGTTTCATCGACATCAAGCGTTACCGTGAACACGGTTCCCTTGCGTCCGGTGATGGTGGCAACAGTATTGTAAGAAGCCGATTTGCCTTCCGTAACTGTAAAAGCAGTGCCATCTGATGTGCCTTCTGAAACGGTAGCTTCAAAAGAAATCGGTTTTACCCAATTTTCTGTCGTATCACCATTTTTTACTTCATAAGAAGCACTATAAGTAACCGTTACTTTTACTTCTTTTACCGCAGTATCAGGAACATTAGCATCCTCTGCCACTGTCACAGTTTTTCCGGTAGCATCATAATAAGTAGTAATGGTTTCTGTTGTTGTAGTCGTAGTAGCGGTTTCTACCGATTTAGCAGATGGGGCCGCGATTTCGTTAGAAAAAGCAACAAAATCGTTCCCATCTACCGACAAAACAGTCGGCAGCTGGCCCTCGGCGATGAAGTCGTAATACTCGGCGTCGAGCGAGGACTTGACTTCCTGCAAATCCGCGGATTTGTTCGCCTTGTCAACCACGTTCGAGAAAGTGGCAATCATCACGCCCGCGAGAATCGCGATCACCGCAATGACGATGACGAGCTCGACCAGCGTAAAGCCTTTTTTCTTATTGGTATGTTTCATTCTCTATCGCCTCCAAATCATTTAAACTTGTCGGCAATATTGAGGGTAATGGTCTTAGTAGCAAACGCATTGTTCTCGGCAACGTTCACCGTAACCGTAGTTCCCTGCGTCAAATCGACCACATTTCCAAGTTTCGATGAATCGGAATCACCTTCATAAACGGTAACTGCCGATACGCCATCCGGAACATTGATTACAACATTTTCCGAAATAAACACTTCAGCAAGCTGATAAGCCTGTGCGCGCTTTGCGATAATCGTGATTGCCGACTTTCCGTCAACCACTGTTCCGTCATTTCCAGACACTTCATTTCCGCCGGTCGTCACGGTAAAGGTACCGCCATACAGTCTTACCGTCCCGCCGCAAGCCGAAATGGACGCATTGGAAGCCGTAAACGTTCCGTCATAAACCGAAAGCGTTCCGACCGGCCAATAAATAACACCGCTTTCATCAGTTCCGTTAAATGTTCCGCCGTTGACGATTATCTGCGCATTTTTGTTGATAGGCTCTTTTGTCGTTGGATCTGTTGATGCATTGGCAGAAATTGCTACCGGGAAATTAAAGGTTCCGCCATTGATAACAACCGTACCATTGCCAAATGCGCCGACAGCATAATATGACGTTTTATCATCAGGATTAGTGGATTCAGCCGGACTGAAAGTGCCGCCGTTAATCGTCAAAACACCATGACCGGAAGTATAAACTGCAGGATTGTTATAATTTCCGCCTACAAAATCGCCGTCCTCAATCACTACATTCCCTTCAACGTACAGCACCACTCCGCTGTATGCGGTCTTGCCATCTGTAGTTTGGTATGTATAACCTTTTCTAATAAACGAGCCGCTGCCCTTAATGGTGACAGTAGCGCCCTCGGCAACCGTAATCATTTCCGCGGCAGTAATATCATAATCGCCCAAATCGATTGTAATATTTTTATCGATATTTAAAGATGTTGTTAAAGTCAAATTGTCAGAAAGAGCAATAACAGAACCCGCCTCCGCCGTTGCAATTGCATTGGAGAAACTATCTTCATCGCTCACTTCAACTTTTCCTGCATTGGCATACTTCTTCACGATCGCTTCAATCTGCTCTTCCGTCAGAGTATTCGTCTTGATGGTAGCCACATCGCTGACAATCGTACTGATTTTGGCATTGGTATCCGCCAGCGCCGCGTCTACAACGGCTCTGACCTCAGCTGCGCTGAGAGAATTCGCCATAGCGGCCTCGACGATCTGCTTCACCTGAGAGGCCGTCAGCGAGCTTGCGCTGTTGTACTTCTTGACAATCGCTTCCACCTGTGCCGTCGTCAGAGAACCGGCAAGCGTCCTGTTTACGATCGTCTGGATCTGTTCCTCGGTAAGGCCGGTATTTTCTCCGCCTTTCGCCACACCGTATTCATTCAGAGCGGCGGCAACGGCCGCCTCAACGGCGCCGTCCGGAAGATTGACATTGATCTCGGAGAGCTTCTGTGCCAGCTCGTTCTCGAAATCCTCCCAGCCGAGCCAGTCGGCATTTTCGAGCTTCGCCGTGATGTCCTCAATCTTCTGATTGATTTCATCCTGCTTTGCTTCCTGCAATTTGCGGCTGTCTTCCGCTTTCTTCACGACGTTCGCGAAGGTAGCAATCATCACGCCCGCGAGAATCGCGATCACGGCGATGACGATGACGAGCTCAACAAGCGTAAAGCCGCGTCTGCTTTGCTTTCTCATGCTTATTTCCTCCTAAAGAAATATAAAAATATAAAATTGTACCGCGCGCTCCCCGAAGCCGAGGGCGCGTCCCCGGCGTTCTCCAAGCCGGAAAACGCCATAAAGCCTCTCCCGTCCACCATAGCGGCGCGGCAAAGGCATTCTTCGGGACATCGCCCAGTGCGGTGAGCGGATATCCCTTTTTCCCATTCGGTCATGCCTATTGCGGTAAGCAAAAACCGGGATATCGGACGGCATTTGTTGCGGCAACTGCCGTTCGCGGCGGAAGAGGAGAAAAAACTTTCATCCCCACTTTTCCACTGTAGACATTATAGCACAAAGGTCTTTTTCCGTCAATAAAAAAGCGGTGCCTTTTTTGTCAAAAAAGACACCATTTTTGAAAAGCCCTATGGTACGCCGCGGCCGGCGGCGGTAAAGCCGGATTCCCGACAATCTTTTCATTTTCCTTTATCCGACAGATAGCCCACCCCATAGGTCATGATGCCGGCGATCTCCTCCGCGATCACCTCCACCGACTCCTTCATGCCGGATAAAATCCAGCGTCTGAGCGACACGACGCAGCCGCCAGAGATAAACAGATAATACCGTTCGAGCTTCCCCGTATCCGTATCCGGAAACCGTCCGCCGTAAAACGTCATGAACGCATCGTGTCCGATCTTCACGAATTTATCGATGATGCCGCTGCCGGCATCCTGCCCGAGCAGGATCATACACAGCTCGGAATTTTCTTTCAGCATGGCGAATACCGTCCGGCACACCGCTGAAACGGAGCCCAATGCCCCCGAATCCGCAAAGCGGCCGACGGATTCGGCAAACTCGGTGAGAAGCTCGTTCTCGATCTGCTCTTTCAGATCATACACGTCAAGATAATATTTATAAAAGGTTCCCCGATTGATCTGTGCCCGTTCGCAAAGCTCGCGGACGGTGATATGCCGGATATCCTTTTTCGATAAAAGCTCCAAAAACGCTTCCCTTATCATCTTTTTGGTGACTCTTGTCCGCTGATCGGCTTTGTCAGTTTTCACCGAACTGTCCTCCTTTCGTACAAAATCGGCTTCTGTGTCGATTATCTTTCCCATAAAGGGCAAATTATCGATTGTTTTTCAATGAAGGCCGGGTATAATAAAAGTTGTAACGAGGCTTTCGCCGGCATCGTGGTTTTATCCCGTCCATCGCCGGCCCAATCGTGTATAGACCCATTGTATCACAAAATTTTGAACATTTTATATATAAAACGAAAAAATTCCGTTTTTACGGCAGCCCCATGAAAGGAGGAAAGCCATGAAAACCATTTATCTTGTCACAGGTGCAAACGGACATCTCGGCAGCGCCGTCTGCGCGGCGCTCCGCGAAAAAGGAGAGGAAGTGCGCGCGCTCGTTCTGCCGGGCGAAAACACGGATTTTATCCGCGCGCTCGGCGTTTCTGTCGTCTTTGGAAACGTATGCAAAAAAGAGGAGCTGGAGACATTTTTCGAGCTGGAAAAGCCCGCAAGACGCATCGTCATTCACTGTGCCGGCATCGTCGACATCACGGACGGAAATTCGGAGCGTATGGAGCTTGTCAACATCGGAGGGACAAAAAACGTCATCGACATGTGCAAAAAATTCGACGTGCACCGCTTTCTTTACGTCAGCTCCGTACATGCGATCCCCGTTCCGGCCAAAGGGCGCGTCATAAAGGAAACGACGACGTTTTCACCGGAGACGGTCGACGGCGCCTATGCGAAAACCAAGGCCGCGGCGACAGCGCTCGTACTCGAAAGCGTAAAGGACGGCGTGCCGGCGATTGTCGTGCATCCCTCCGGCATCATCGGTCCCTATCTCGGGAACGGGAACCACCTTGTCCAAATGGTAAAAAGCTACATCTCCGGGAAGCTGCCCGCCGTAGTCCGCGGCGGCTACGATTTCGTGGATGTGCGGGACTGCGCAGGCGGCATCCTTTCCGCCGTTAAATTCGGGCAAATCGGCGAATGCTATATTCTTTCCGGCGATTTTTATGAGATCAAGGAGGTCATGGATATGCTCCAAAAAATCGTTTCCGGCAAAAAGCCCGGGACCGTGCCGCTGTGGCTTGCGAAGCTCGCGGCGCCGATGCTGGAGCATCATGCGCTGCGGCGCGGCAAAAGACCGCTTTTCACAGCTTACTCCCTCTCTACCTTGAATGTAAACAGCCGTTTTTCACACGATAAGGCGACAAAAGAGCTGGGATATACGCCGCGGGAGCTTTTCGTGACGCTGAAGGATACCGTCCAATGGCTGGTCAAAACGGGAGAATGTCGGCTTCGCGCCGCCAAAAACGCCCGATACAAAAAGCTTCGTCCGAGTCCCTCTCAGGGATGAAGCAGCATCACACAAATCCAACGACGCGGCGCCGTATCTTCGGCGCCGCGTCGTTGTGCGCAGAGAAGCCTTTCTTCTCTTTCTCCTAATAAATCGCTAACACCGGAGCTGCTTCAATAAAGCTTCCATCTGTGCGATGCCTCTTTTCTGTGAAACGATGATCGACTCGATGACAGGCTGCAACTCCGTACAGATCGGAAACCGCAGAGCGTTCGTCCCCATTTCCACTGCGCCCATATGATGCGGTATCATCTCACGCATAAAATCACATTCGATGCGGTCGGTCGTGTAGGCATGCCGCATGTTATAAAACATCACCCGAAGGATCTGGTTGACCGCACGCTGGTACCGTATCAAATCCGAACGGGAATCGACAAGCTCCGAGCAGAAGGATTCGATTCTCTCCATATCGTTGATGCTCTGCGTCTGCTCCGTTATGATCCTCGAGGCAATCTCCTGCAGGGAATCGTCCGTTATGTATTCCAGAACGTTTTCCGACATTTCGATCGCCGCCCGATGATGAGGAATCATCTGCACGATGAAATTATACGAGATGCTGTCCGAAAGCTCCACGTTTGTCATATCCTCTACCATCGTATCCAATATCGAGCAACTCCGGAGTACGCCAATGCCAGTTTTTCGGAATGTATGGTAGCAATTGTTTTTGGAGTGATTTCACCGAAAATCAGAATCAAAACAGTTAAAATTCCAGTTGATATTCCGGCAGCAACACTTCCGAAAATGCGGATGGCAAGTGCTGTAGAAATAGCAGAGGCGGATAAGTTTACAATATTATTCCCGATTAAAATAGCGCTTAACATCTTAGATGAATGATCCGTGATAGCAAGCACGCGCTTTGCCCTTACATTTCCTTCATCTGCCAAGGTCCGCATCTTAATCCGGTTAACGGTTACAAGAGCGGTTTCAGCAGAAGAAAAGAATGCTGATAAAAGAATCAGTATGACAAGACTTACTAATTGGATGATATCTGTTCCACTCAAATTAGTCCACCTGCAGATTGGAATAGTAATCCGTAAGAGCACTTAAATCTACCTCTGTATAGGATACCGGTTTATTTGCTTCATGATTTTTATAAA
>URZF01000087.1 GCA_900552255.1 uncultured Eubacteriales bacterium
AATCGTAAAAATTCTCTTCCCGATATTGCCCTTGGAGATAGCTCAGATATTTTTTTGTGAACTTGGGCGACTCGTGAGGCGACCATAGAAGATATTTTGTTGTGATCGGACGCGAGGCATAATCGAACATATCCGAATAATCGGATATCAGCATTTTTCTCATAATCAGCCTGTCTGTGACAAGCGTCGGGATTTTTGTAAAGATCGAAAGCTGGGACTCGTTCAAGCTTGTATCGCCTTTCTTCTAAAAAATATCGAAAATAAATGCGGGATTCTATGTTGGCGAGGTATACCGCTTTTAGTTTATGCAAAACATAAAAATGATTTGTCTCTATTTTAACGTATCTTATCGAGAAATTCAAGAAAAATGCGAAATATATTTACAACCAGGTTAACTGAAATTCATGTTCGTGTAACAAATAGCGTTTAAAATAAGAGCGTAATCCGAAAATACGGTAAAGGAGAAGAACATATGGCAGATTACGAAAACAGAGGCGATAACATAAATAATGAGGAAAAGAACGCCCGCCTTGATGAAGAAAATAAACAGGATGAGATGACTCCGCCGGAAAATACGGGCGGCGCAGCCGAAGAGCACACACAGCAGACTGCATCCGGAAACGATAACCGCTCCGAAAACCGGTATGCCGAATTTAGGGAGATTAAAACGGAATATGAACCTCCAAAAAAGAAAAAGAAAAAATCCGAGGTGCATATGACCAAGGGCGCGGTCGCGATGCTGATTGTGCTGTGTCTTATGGTATCCGTGCTGGCAGGGGTCGGCATGAATGCTCTGACGGGCGGCGGCCAGGATCCGTCCGCTGTTTCGACCACAGGCGGTACGGTACAAAGCGGTGGCGGCACGACGAACAGCGGTGTGATCCCCGGGCAAAATACGTCGAACGGCAATTCCGAGACTGCCCCAAGCATCGAAACTCAGCCGCGTGAGAATACCGAATATTCGGCGCTTGCCAAGGTGGCAAACGAATGTATCAAATCCGTTGTTATTATCAATATCACGGAGACCTCTACCGCCTACGGACAGGAGTATACGACATCGGGCGCAGGCTCCGGCGTTATTTATACCACGGACGGCTATATTATCACAAATTATCATGTCGTCGGAAAAGATACGAGCACGATTTCCGTTACGCTGTATAACGGGGAAGTTTATGAGGGCAAATATATCTACGGCGACGAATATGCGGATATTTCCGTCATTAAAATCGAAAAAAACGACTGCACGCCGGCTAAAATCGGCGATTCCACCAAAATGATGCTCGGCGATACGGTGCTTGCGATCGGCAATCCGCTCGGCTACGGACTTTCCGTGACGGACGGGATCGTAAGCGCGCTGGCGCGTGATGTGACGGTGGAAAACACCACGATGACGCTCATGCAGACGAGCGCCGCGATCAACAGCGGCAACTCCGGCGGCGGGCTTTTCAACACGGACGGAGAGCTGATCGGTATTGTCAATGCCAAGATCGGTGGTACTTCCGTCGAAGGAATGGGCTTTGCCATTCCGTCCTCTACCGTTGTCAAATGTATCAATGACCTGAAAAACTACGGATATATCACCGGCCAGGCGCGTCTTGGCGTAACGGTCCAGACCAAGCAGTACCAGACGTGGCCCTATATGCAGACGTATTCGTATATCCAGGTTACGGAGATCAATGCAAACGGCAGCGCCGCGAAATCCGGCCTCAAGGTCGGGGATATCCTCCAAAAGATCAACGGAACGGAGATTTCCTCTTTTGCTACGCTTTCGCAGATGCTGACAAAATATGAGGTGGGAGACACGGTCACTCTGACGATTCAACGTCCTACGATTGAGCTTACAAGCAGCAATCTTTCGGAATATTTAAATACCTGCGAGGAAATCGATATTACGATCACCTTTGTGGAATTCAATCCAAACGCTTGATTTCTCCTTTTCATTTAAAAATGCCGGAGGTCTTTGCCCCTGACCGATGACAGAGGCATCTGAACGCATATCGGAGCTGCAAAGGCGACTGCGGCAAAAAACCGAGAAAAGCCTATCAAAGGCTTTTCTCGGTTTTTCCTTTGCGGTTCCATTATGGCGTCAGATGCCGGTCATTTGATTTGACCGCGCGTCAGCTTTTCCGCACATTCGACGAATCGCAGCACGTCCTTTGGCGCGTCGGCGCTGTAAAGCAGGCCGTACGGAATGCTGTAATCCCAATTTACGGGAATGGAGACGAGCCCCGGATGCACATCCTGCCAGCATTCTGTCATCAGCAACACCTTGTTGGTCTCAGCGCAGCGGTTGAATACGGACATATCGTAATGCAGCGGCGTATCCTCGATGGCGATCTGCGGATGATTTTTTTCGAGATCGTTGCGGATGTAGTCGTTTACGCCCGAATCTCCGCGCGGGATCATCATCAGCGTTTCGCCGTACAGCTCTTCTATATGGATATACTGCTTCGATGCCAGACGGTGCTCTCTCGAAACCGCGATCAGCTTCTTGTATCTGCCGAGCGGCAGAAAGCGGCAGCGGGAAAGCCATGCCTTGGAATCACAGACACCGATGAGAAAATCGAACTTTTCTCCCAGCTTTTCGATTTCCGACAGGATCCCCTCGTGATCGTCCTCAAACGGAACAAGATGCAGCTTGTAGTCCGGGAACTCCTTGTTGACGCGATACCAAATATCCATAAATGGCTTTGCCGGATTGAGAAGCGACGTACCCACGCAGAAGGTGGTATCGTAGCGCCGTGTGGCGGCGTTGGCCGCATCGATGGATTTTTTGGAATAATCGATCATGAACTTTGCATCCCGATAGATCACCTCTCCTGCGGGCGTCAAGCGGATCCCCGCGGAGGTGCGTTCGACAAGCTTCAATTCCAAATGCTGTTCCAAAGCATTTATCTGCTTCATCACCGCGGTGGAAGAGATATATAGACGCTCCGACGCTTTGGTGAAGCTGCCGCAGTCCGCAACGGCAAGAAAGGTCATCAGCAAAGGATTATACATACAGAAGCTCCCATTTTAGTATAAACTTTAAGTTTATATAATGATAACATATCGGAGATTCCCTGTCAAGACATATACTGCTATAATATAGGCAAAAAGAAAACGGAGGTGCGGAAAATTGTCCAATAAATTGGTGGCTTTTTATTCAAGAGCGGACGAAAATTATGTGAACGGTCAGTTAAAGATGCTTGAGACCGGCAATACCGAGATTGCGGCGGGTATCATTGCAGGGTTGACAGGAGCGGACCGATTCAAGATCGAACAGGCGAAGCCCTATGCAAAAGGTTATAATGAATGTATTGCCGAAGCACAGGCGGATCAGCGGCGTGACGCTCGTCCGGAGCTCAAAACGTATCCGGAAACGCTGCATGGCTATGACGTGATCTATCTCGGGTATCCGAACTATTGGAGCACGATGCCGATGGCGGTGTTTACCTTTTTGGAGCGTTTCGATTTTACCGGAAAGACGATTTATCCGTTCTGCACGCATGAGGGCAGCGGCATGGGCAGCAGCGAGCGGGATATCAAACGGCTTTGTCCCGGTGCAAGGCTTGAAAGAGGTCTTGCAATCCGTGGCGGGAGCGTTGACAAAGCCGAAAAAGAAATCAAAAAATGGATTGATGAATGAAACGGAGGACGATTATGAGAAAGTTGCTTGCACTTATGATGAGTATTTTGCTGGTGTTCAGTGTTGCCGCATGCGGCAATACCCCGGCGCAGGACGGCGATTCCTCCGATATCGGTGACGGCAGTGCGGCGCAGACCTCCTCCGATACGGCCGATAGACCGGAAGCGCCGGAGGAAAGCGGCAATAAGGTTTTGGTAGTTTACTATTCCTCCACAGGGCACACGCAGACCGTTGCCCGGTACATCGCCGCGGCGACCGGCGCGGATTTATTTGAGCTTGTGCCGTCGGAGCCCTATACGGGGGCAGATCTAAACTACAACGACAATAACAGCCGCGTCGTCTATGAGCATGAGCACCTCGAAGCCAGAGCGGTAGAGCTGGTTTCCGTGACGCCGGAGGATTGGGATAGCTACGATACCGTGTTTATCGGCTATCCCATTTGGTGGCAGATCGCCGCGTGGCCGGTGGACGGTTTCGTGAAGGCCAACGATTTCACTGGCAAGACCGTGATTCCCTTTGCTACCTCGGCAAGCTCCGGCCTTGGAGAAAGCGGAGAGCTTCTTGCGGAGCTGGCGGGAACGGGAGACTGGCAGGAGGGACGCCGCTTTTCCTCCAACACCGGGGAAGCGGCGGTCACGGAGTGGCTGCGTTCTCTTGGATTTTGAAGCGGGAGGCATACAGATGAAAAGGGCATTGATTGTTTATTATTCATGGTCGAACGGCAACACGGAACGAGTTGCAAAGCTGCTGCAAGCAGCCACAGGCGCAGATCTGCTGCGCATCGATACCGCCGTGCCGTATTCCGGAAGCTATGACGAGGTGGTAAAGCAGGGCCGCGAGGAGGTCAAACGGCTTTATGAGCCGAAGCTTGCGCCGATTTCCGTAAACGTTGCGGATTATGATGTCGTCGCCGTCGGCACACCCACATGGTGGTATACGATGGCGCCCGCAGTCCTCACCTTTCTGCATAGCCGGAGCTGGAGCGGCAAAACGGTGATTCCGTTTATGACAAACGGCGGCTGGCCGGGCCGTGTGATTAAAGATATGAAGGAGGCTTGTTCCGGCGCGAAGTTTGCCTGCGAGATGCAGGTCAGGTTTGATTCCGATGGCGGCGACCGACTGGAAACGCCGGAATCGGATATCACGCTTTGGACGCAGCGCGTCAAAGCTCTTTTGGAGGAAGGATAACAGATGAAAATTTTGGATAGAACGCAATTTGAAAAAGCGAATGTTTTCGGCACAGGTGTGGAAAATACCGCCTACGCGCAGTATTTCAGCGGGGCGTCCTTTCTGAATCCGCTGACCGATCCGGCAAGGACCGTGTTTCTCGCCAATGTGACTTTTGAGCCGGGCTGCCGCAACAGCTGGCATATCCATCATGCGTCGTCGGGCGGCGGACAGCTGCTCGTCTGTACTGCCGGCGAGGGATGGTATCAGGAGGAGGGAAAGCCTGCCGTCGCGCTGACTTCCGGTACGGTCATCACCATTCCGGCGAATGTGAAGCACTGGCACGGGGCAAAAGCAGACAGCTGGTTTTCCCATATCGCCGTAGAGGTGCCGGGCACGGACTGCGGCACCGAATGGTGCGAGCCGGTTTCGGAAGAAGAATACAATAAATTGAAGTGAGGTAGAAGCATGGCAAAAGTGACGGCAGGAAGAGACGAGCTCGGCGCGTTTGCACCGGAGTTTGCGGAGCTGAACGACGACGTGCTGTTCGGCGAGGTCTGGGCAAGGGAGGATAAGCTGTCCGCACGGGACCGCAGCATCGTCACCGTGACGGCATTGATGGCAAGCGGGATATTGGACAGCTCCTTAAAATACCATTTGCAGAATGCAAAAAATCATGGCGTGACGAAAGAGGAGATCGCCGAAATCCTGACCCATGCCGCATTTTATGCGGGATGGCCTAAGGCGTGGGCGGCATTTCGGATGGCCAAGGAGATTTGGACGGAAAGCGAACAATAAAAAACGCTCGTGCCTATGGGTTGGAATCGCCGAACTGGCGTGGAAGCTGTCCGTTGTATGGGGTATGGCATGGAGGCCGTCGCGCGTGGTGGAGCATTGAAAAAATATCTCCGCAGTACGCTGCCGGAGTGTCCGGCGCGCAGATAAGACGGAGGATACGGCGCTGCCGACGGGCGGCAAGAGAATATGGATTACATGCGGATTTTTGAGCGGCGCTGCGGCAAACGGCCGTTGCGGTTCACAAAAGCCGCAGCAAGAAAGAACGGAGGAAAGAATATGGAATATGTAACCTTATCAAACGGCGTAAAAATGCCGATACTCGGCTACGGCGTTTATCAGATCACGAAGGACGAATGTGAGCGCTGCGTCATGGACGCGCTGGAGGTCGGCTATCGGCATATCGACACGGCGCAGGCCTATTTCAATGAAGAAGAAGTCGGTTCCGCAATTCGGAAGTCCGGGGTGCCTCGGGAGGAAGTTTTCTTAACCACCAAGGTTTGGCTGGAGCATTACGGCGAGGAGAACGCCTATGCTTCCGTGCTGGAATCCATGAGAAAGCTCCAAACGGATTACATCGATCTTGTCCTGCTGCATCAGCCGTTCGGCGATGCCTATGGCGCATGGCGGGCGTTGGAAAAGCTCTATGAGGCGGGCAGAATACGCGCCGTCGGCATCTCCAATTTCTACGCCGACCGCATGGTGGAATTTGCAAACTTCAACCGCATACGCCCGATGGTCAATCAAGTGGAAACGCATCCTTTCAATCAGCAGACGGAGGCGATGGAATGGATGAAAAAGTATGATATTCAGATCGAGGCGTGGGCGCCTTTCGGAGAGGGACGCGGCGGTCTGTTTGAAAATCCGGTGCTCACCGAGATTGGTGCGCGGTATGGAAAAACCGCGGCGCAGGTCATGCTGCGCTGGCATATCCAGCGGGGCGTCGTCGTCATTCCGAAATCCACGCATATCGAGCGTATGGAGGAAAATTTCAATGTGTTCAATTTTGCTTTGTCGGCGGAGGATATGAACGCCATTTCCGCGCTGGACAAAAAGACCAGCTCGTTTTTCTCCCATACCGATCCCGCCATGGTGGAGTGGTTTGTACAGCTGGTAGAAAATCGCAAGCACCATCACGAC
>URZF01000088.1 GCA_900552255.1 uncultured Eubacteriales bacterium
ATACAAACAACATAAAATGAGCAAAGTCTTTTTCATAGCCTGTTCAAAATTTGAGCCAAAGATAAAAGAAAAAAAGGATAAATAATGCCAATATAAAAGAAATAGAGGATTGCCCTCTATTACTTTTCACGAATGACCATTACAAATCCCCCACCAGAAGCCATAAACATTTCAATAATATTCTTATTATCCATATCCATTATTTTATGTTCGTATAAATTAGCATTCTGTTTACTTCTTTTTTTATTCTGCATATTTTCTATTGACAATTACCTCAAAAGGGATTATAATGATAAATAATTTTATATCCAACGGTAATTTCAGGAGGATAAATGAAAGCAGCAGGAATGAAAAAAAGCGAAGTCGTCATCGCGCTTTGCGCGGGATTTCTTGCGCTCGCCATGGTTTTCACCGCGTTGCTTGTCGCGGCGCGCCTGTCCCGTTCGGAGGATTCGTACAGCTCCTCCGAGGTATCCTCCTATGACTTCAACGGAAACGGCCTCTCCGACGCCATGGACCTTGTGCTCGGCGCAAGGGCGGACGCGGAAAATCACCCGACCTATGACGGGAGATACTGGCAGGGCGGCTATCCGCCGGACGATATCGGCGTATGCACCGATGTTGTTTGGCGCGCATTCCGCGCCGCCGGATACTCGCTGCGCGACATGGTGGATGCCGATATCGCGGCGCGTCCCTCGGCTTATCCCAATATTACGCAGAGGGACAGCAACATCGATTTCCGGCGCGTGAAAAATCTGCGCGTGTTTTTCCGCACATATGCCGTTTCCCTCACGACCGATATCCGCGATACGGACGCATGGCAGCCCGGGGACATCGTCATTTTCGGCAACGACAAGCATATCGGCATCATTTCGGACAAGCGCACGGAGAGCGGACGTCCGTACGTTATTCACAACGGCGGTCAGAACGACCGCGAGGAGGACGCGCTCGGGAACGACAAGGTGACCGGCCATTACCGATTCGATGCGGAGAGGCTGCCGGAGGAGCTGCGCATTGCATGGAGCGATTGAACCCACATAATTGAAAGCGAGAAAAACGCGCCGACAAGCAGGAGGCAGCCATGCACTTTGTAAACGCCAAAGGGATCCTTTCCGCGCATAACGGCATGAATCTATACCGCGGCTGCACGCATGGCTGCATCTATTGCGACAGCCGCTCCCTCTGCTATGGCTTTACACACGATTTCGAGGACATCGAAGTCAAAGAAAATGCCCCGATTCTTTTAGAGGACGCGCTGCGCCGCAAACGGAAAAAGTGCATGATCGGCACCGGCTCCATGTGCGATCCTTATCTGCCCTGTGAGGAGACGCTCGGACTCACGAGAAAATGCCTTGAGATCATCAATGCCCATGGCTTCGGCGTCACGGTTTTGACAAAATCGACACGAATTCTGCGCGATATCGATCTACTGGAACGTATCCATCGCCGGACGAAGTGCGTGGTGCAGATGACGCTCACCACCTGCGACGAGACGCTTTGCCGAATCATCGAACCGAATGTGGATACGACGGTCGAGCGCGTCGAAGCTCTGAAAGAATTTCAGGAGCGCGGCATTCCCACCGTCGTTTGGATGTCGCCGATCCTGCCATTTATCGAGGATACGGAGGAAAATATCGCGGGGCTCGTCCGGCTCTGTGCCGAGGCGGGCGTCCTCGGGATCCTGTTCTTCGGTGCCGGCGTAACGCTGCGCGCCGGCGACCGCGAATATTTTTACGGCGCGCTTGACCGGTCGTTTCCCGGCGTCAAGCAAAAATATACCGAGCGCTTCGGAAACGCCTATGAATGCGAAAGCCCAAAAAACGGAGAGCTATCTGCGCTCTTCCGCCGGGAATGCGAACGATACGGCATTCGGCATGACCTGCGCGAGCTTTTTCCCTATCTGCGTGAATTTCCGGATTTATCCCCGCAGTTTGACCGGATTTCTCTTTTTTAGCGGAATTTTCGTGATTTTATCCAAAGATATCCTCTCCGAACACAAAAATTTCTATCCGAAGTACCGTTATTTTTTCTTGCATATCCATTCAAAAAACAGTATAATAATACGCATCGGCGCTCTGACTGCAACAGAGCCGCCGGAGTTTTTACGGTCAAATCAACAAAAGGCCACGGACAGCTTGACCGGCAGCCGGCAGAGATGACATATCTCATTTAAGCGCCTCTGAACGGAGGACGCGCGGTGTAAACCCGCACTGTACTGAGTGAGACATGAAAACGAGTATTAAAAGTATTTCTTACCGTATAGACTCGATTGTTCCTGCGCCGTCCTGCGGCGTATACAAAATGAAACGATCAAAAGTACAACTAATTTTTGAAGGAGAACGCATGAAAAAATTATTTGTATTCTTATTTGCAGGCCTTTTCTGCATATCGGCGCTCCTCACCGGATGCTCCGAAAATGCGGCACACGGCAACTACTCGGATGAAATGAAAATCCCCTACGGCACGGATATCGATCCCGAATACGGAGCGGATTCGGTGGAGCGCGACGGCGACCACAAGGATTCTCCCTATTTTTCGCGCCTTGATTATTACAATATGGAATCCACGGATACCCTGACGATCCTCACGGGCTTCAAAACCTATCAGCAGACCTGCGAAAGCAGCTGCGGCGTCGCGAGCACGCTCATGGTGCTCGATTACTTCGGGAAGCTCGGCAGCTATACGGAGGCAGATCTTGCGAAGCTTCGCAATGAGGCCGGCGACTATAAGCTGACCGGCGCCACAAGCGTCGCGCAGGTGCTCTCCATATTCGAGCACATAGGCGGCTTTGAGGTCGGCAGCACCTACGATTATTACGGCAAAACCGACATAAACGGCGAGCCTTATTTCGATGAGGATGGACGTGCCTGCGACGGCATCTATTCCGTCATCACGCCCGACTGGATCATCGAGAACCTGAAAAATGATACGCCTATCATGATCTGCTGGAACGACTGGGGCGGACACTGGCAGGTCATCATCGGATATGACACCATGGGAACGGAAACCACACAGGACGATGTGCTGATCGTCGCCGATCCTTACGACACGACCGACCACAATCAAGACGGCTACGGGACCTACGGCGCGGAACGGGTCTACTACAACTGGACCATGTACGACTTTTTCGAGGGCATCACGGAGATGCCGGAACGGGATTTTCTGTTCGTAACGGCGAAACCGGTCTCTTAATTCCTTACAGAAACCAAGCCGCGTATTTGCAGCTCTGCGCGGACAATATCGATACAAAAGGAGATTTCCTCATAACGGGAAATCTCCTTTTTCCTTGCATGTCAGCCATAGCTTTCAGCATGCCGCAGAATCCTTATGCCGACATAACGGCAGCTATCCAAAGCGATTTTTAACGACGGAAAAGCGGCCAATGATGCTTTCCCTTTCATTTACAGCCGCCGCATGACGCGCATCCGGGATGCAGATTCCGCACGCTCGGCGCCATAGCAAGTCCGCCGAGCGCCGTCTCACGCAGCTGATAAGGAATGTTGCGCCCCACACTGTACATTGCCGCGACGACCTCGTCAAACGGCACCAACGTTTTTCCGCTTGTGGCAAGCGCGGTTTCCGCACTGATCACGGCGTTGGCCACACCCATGGCGTTTCTCTTCTGGCAGGGGGATTCGACAAGACCGCCGATCGGATCGCAGACCAGTCCGAGAATATTGGAAATCGCGTCGCCTGCCGCCGCAAGACAGACCGACGGCGCGCCGCCGAAAAGCTCGCAGAGCGCGGAGGCCGCCATCGCGGACGCCGCTCCCACCTCGGCCTGACAGCCGCCCTCCGCGCCGGAGAGCGTCGCATTGCGGTCGATAAGATAGCCGACGGCGCCAGCGTTGAACAATGCCTGCGTCAGCTTTTCCTCTCCGAAATCATAGATTTCGTCGGCGGCAACCAATATCCCCGGCAGCACCCCTGCGGAACCCGCCGTCGGCGCGGCGACGATACGTCCCATCGAGGCGTTCAGTTCGATGACGCCCATCGCATATGCGGACGCGCGGGAGATCATCCCGCCCATCGCGCCCTCACGCCGGATCCTGCCAAGGAGCGCCTTACTCTCCCCGCCGATATACCCGCCGAGCAGATTCATCTGCTCGGTCTGAGAGCGGCCGACACCCTCGCGCATCACCGCGAGGGATTTTCTCATGCGCTCCCATACGGCCTCACGGCCGACGCCGAATTTTGCGATCTCCCTTACGAGCATAATTTCCGAAATCGGTTTATTTTTTTCCGTACACAGAGCGAGCAGCTCTTTTCCGGTTGAAAAATCCATACATTCTCTCATGTTTCCAACCAATCACTTTACCTTGATATAGACGGCCGACAGCACGTTTTTCTGCCGGCGAAGCTCTTCCAGCGCGCCCTCGTCGAAATCTCCGTCGATTTCGATGATCGAAAACTGGTCGTCGCCCTTATCCTCACAATAGACGCTCATATAAGAGATATTCACGCCGTCGTTTTCAAATACCTTCGCCACCGCCGCAATGACGCCCGGCTTGTCCTTCTGATGAACGATGACAGCGTTGTTCTTGCCGGAAAATTTGATTTCACAGCCGTTGATTTCATGGATCTCGATCTCCCCGCCGCCGACCGACGCGCCGCGCAGAACATTGACCGTGCCGTCCGATTCCTCAAGGGTGATCACGACGGTGTTCGGATGATAATCCGTCTGCTCGTCGATCTCCTCGAAGTCAAACGCAAGTCCGCCCTCCTTTGCAAACTCAAAGGAATCGCGGATCCGATAATCGCCGGTATCAAAACCGAGGATTCCCGCCACAAGCGCCCGGTCGGTTCCATGCCCGCGATAGGTCTTGGCAAAGGAGCCGTACAGCTTAAAATGCACTTTCGTGATTTTCTTTCGGGCAAGCAGCCCGGCGATCCGCGCGATCTTCAAGGCGCCCGCCGTATGCGAGCTTGACGGACCGATCATGATAGGTCCTATGATATCAAACACACTTATATCTCTCATATTTTTCCTTCCGAAACCGCAGCCCGTATTTCGGGCGCGAACTTCAGAAAGGGCAGAAGCTCTGCCCTTTCCGTTTCTATCCGATGTTCAATTTTCTTCCGCCGTCGGGGAAATATATCTTGCGGATATTGGCGCCGACATTTCTGAATTTCGTCACGATATCGTCATAGCCCCTCTCGATAAATCCGATCTCCTCGATCTCGGTGCGTCCCTCGGTGGCAAGCGCGGCGATGACCATAGCGGCGCCCGCCCGCAGATCGACCGCTTTGACACTGGCGGGAGTAAACGCCGTATTCCCCTCGATGAACGCGGTTTTGTCGTCCACCTTGATCCTCGCGCCCATGCGCTGCAGCTCGTCGACATAGCGGAAACGATTGTTCCAGATCGTCTCGGACATCTGACTTGTGCCGTCCGCAAGACAAAGCAGCACCGTCATCTGCGGATTCATGTCCGTCGGGAAGCCGGGATACGGCAGCGTCTTGACATTGACCGCGGAAAGCGCGCTCTTTCCCCTCGACACCATGACGGCCTCGTCGAATTCCTCGACGATGACGCCCATTTCACGGAGCTTTGCCGTAATGGTTTCCAGATGCTTCGGAATCACATTGTTTATGTATAGCTTCCCCTTTGTCGCCGCGGCGGCGACCATAAAGGTGCCGGCCTCGATCATATCGGGAATGATCGTATATTCGCAGCCGTGAAGCTCCTTTACGCCGTTGATCCTAATGATAGGAGTACCGGCGCCGCGGATATCCGCACCGCAGGCATTGAGGAAGCTGGCAAGATCGACGATATGCGGCTCTCTCGCGGCATTTTCAATAACCGTGGAGCCGTCCGCCAAAACGGCGGCGATGATGGTGTTGATGGTTGCCCCGACGGACGAACAGTCGAAATAGATGCTGCTGCCATGCACGCCGTCCGTCGAGACGGCCTCGATACAGCCCCCCCCGACGCTGACCTCGGCACCTAACTTTTCAAATGCCTTCACATGCAGGTCGATCGGACGGACGCCGAAATCGCAGCCGCCGGGAAGTCCGACCTTGGCATGCCCGAAGCGTCCCAGCATTGCGCCCGCAAGATAATAGGAAGCGCGGAGCCTGCGCACCAAATCGAGCGGCGCCTCCATATCCGCTATCTGTGTGGTATCGATTTCCACCGCCGTTCCGGAAATTGCCCTCACCCGAGCACCGATGCTCTTCAAAATCTCAAGCGAATCCGAAACGTCGCTGATACAGGGAAGATTGTCTATGATACAAACGCCGGAAACGACGACACTTGCGAATATCACCGCAACCGCGGCATTTTTCATGCCGCTTATGTCGACTTTTCCGGAAAGCGGGTATCCGCCGTCCACTATGATTTTCTCCATTGTAAACTCCATCCTGCCTATTCGGCAATCCTCTGCCGGTGCGGCAGTACAAATAAAATTTATAGAAGAAACAAATGGTTAAAAAAGATTTTTCTCTCCATATGTTTCTTTTCGAGCCGCCGGCACACGCGGTGCAGAGCGTCGGTCGATAGAAAGACGCCGCATTTCAAAACAGAAAAACAGCTGTCATATTTTTGTTTCCAATATACAAACGGCTGCGTGTAAAATGAAAGAGGCAAGACCCTTTGAAAACGCTTCGCGTTTATGGGGTTACACAGCTTTACTTTGAAGCGATCTATACCCTTTTGGAGCTTTGACATGTTTTTTGGCCTTGCCAAACATAAACGCTTC
>URZF01000089.1 GCA_900552255.1 uncultured Eubacteriales bacterium
GCGAAATCTTGGCAGAAAAGTGAAAAAACGCTTGACAAGCCTTATGGTTTTATGATAAAATAAAATGCCGCATAATGCCAAGGCTCCGAAAAACACATTTGTGTTGCCTTGCTTAGCGAGTCGTAAACGAAAGAGAGGTGCTTTTCCAATGTTCGCAATCATCGTAACAGGCGGAAAGCAGTACAAGGTTCAGGAAGGCGATGTCGTTTTCGTTGAGAAGCTCGACGCCGCCGAAGGCGACACCGTCAAGTTCGACGAAGTGCTTGCGGTTTCCGGCGAAAGCTTCGTCACAGGCAAGCCCACCGTCGCGGGCGCTTATGTAACTGCAAACGTATTGAAGAACGGCAAGGGCAAAAAAATCCACGTTCTCAGATACAAATCCAAGAAAAACGAGAAGAAGAAACTCGGTCACAGACAGCCCTATACAAAGGTTCAGATCGAAAAGATCTTCGGTTGATCGGGTATGACAAAGGTAGTTTTTTATAAGAAAGGCGGCATATTTTACGGGTTCCATGAGATCGGGCATGTCGGCTGGGGCGAATTCGGAACGGATATCGTCTGCTCCGCGCTTTCCGCGATGACGATGCTCATTATCAACACCGCCGAAACGGTATGGGGCGTCGATGTCGATTATGAAATCGACGACGAGACCGCCGATATCACGGTCACGATAAAAGAGGCGCTGCCGGAATTTTCCTCCTCCGAGGAAAAGCAGTACGCGACCTCGGGTCTTATCGAGGGCTATTATTATCAGCTCATGGATATGCTGGAAGATTACAGCGACTACCTTGATGTCGAAGCAGAAGAAAAAGTGGTTTGAGCGGCATTTTGTGCCGCGGCGGAAAGATCCGCAGTTACAAAAGAAGATGGAGGTATCACACATGTTGAAGCTTGGCTTGCAATTTTTTGCACATAAAAAAGGCGTCGGTTCCACAAAGAACGGACGCGACAGCCGCGCGCAGAGACTGGGCGTCAAGAAATCAGACGGTCAGGCCGTGCTCGCGGGCAATATCATCGTGCGCCAGAGAGGCACGAACGTGCATCCTGGCACGAATGTCGGCATCGGCTCCGACGATACGCTGTATGCGCTGACGGACGGCGTTGTGAAGTTCGAGCGTTACGGCGCGAACAAAAAGCGCGTGAGCGTTGTTGCAGAATAAGAATTATAGAATAAGAAAAACGGACTTTTGGATAAAAAGTCCGTTTTTTTGTATGATGGAAACCGCACGCGCGGTTTTCTGTATGCAATAAAGAAAAAGGCATTCCATGGGAATGCCTTTTTTCCTAATTATTATAATCTCTGTAACGTCTCCATCACATAATTTCCGAATGCCTCGCAAGTCGCGCCGGTGTCGCGTCCGGTGATGACGAGCTTCTTTTCCTCAAACGAGCAAATGTCGAGCGCGCGCTCGAGCTTGTCTGCGCGATCCTGCAAGCCGATGTGAGAGAGCAGCATCACGCATGCGCGCAGCATCGAGCAGGGATCGGCGTATTTGCCGCGTCCCTCGGAGATCATGCGAGGCGCGGAGCCGTGGATCGCCTCAAACATCGCGTATTTCTTGCCGATATTGGCACAGCCTGCCGTGCCGACGCCGCCTTGAAATTCCGCAGCCTCGTCGGAAATGATATCGCCGTAGAGATTCGGGAGCAGAAGCACCTGAAAATCGCGGCGGCGCTTTTGATCGACGAGCTTCGCCGTCATGATGTCGGCGTACCATTCGTCCGTCGTGATTTCGGGATAAAGCGCGGCGACCTTGTGGCAGTCCTCAAGGAAATTGCCGTCCGTCGTTTTGATGACGTTCGCCTTGGTGACAAGCGAGACGCGGGTGAATCCGTTTTTGCGCGCGAAATCATACGCGAGCCTTGCGATTCGGTCGGAGCCTTGCTTGGTCGTGATCGTGAAATCCACCGCGAGGTCGTCCGTCACGTTGAAGCCGGAGGAGCCGACCGCATAGCCGCCCTCGGTATTTTCGCGGAAAATCGTCCAGTTGATGCCTTCCTTCGGCACCTTGACGGGGCGAATATTGGCAAAAAGGTCGAGCGCCTTGCGCATGGCGACGTTGGCGGATTCGATATTCGGCATGCCGCTGCCTTTTTGAGGCGTCGTCGTCGGTCCCTTGAGGATGATGGGGCAGGTTTTCAGCTGCGCCATCACGTCGTCGGGAATCGCCTTGCCCACCGCGATGCGGTTTTCGAGCGTGAGCCCCTCGATGCTCACAAATTCGATTTTGCCGCTTTCGACGAGGTCGGCGAGCATAAATTCCAGCACGCGGCGCGCTTCCGCCGAGATGATGGGCCCGATGCCGTCCCCGCCGCAAACGCCGATGCGCAGGGTGTCGAGCGTACTGTAATCGATGAAATCCCCTTGGGATTTCATGTTTTCCACTCTCAAAAGCTGTGCTTCCAGAATCTTTTTGAATTTTTCCGCGGCGGTATTCAGCGCCGCCTCATACGTATTGCTTTCCATGTTAAATGTCCTTTCCGCGTTTTATTTGCCGTTTGTTTTGGTGTAGTTCAGAAGTCCGCCGGCGCCGAGGATCTCCCGCTGGCGCTTGGTGAGGGTGAGACGAAGCGGAAGCTTCACGCCGCGCGACTTATCCTCGAGCGTTACCGTATCCGCCGCTGCGACCGCGTCCGCAAAGCCGGTGAGGATGAGCTCGTCGCCTTCCGAGATTTTGTCATAGTCCTCGGGATTTTCAAAGGTGAGCGGCACGATGCCGAAATTGATGAGATTTGCCACATGGATGCGTGCGAAGCTCTTCACGATAACGGCTTTTACGCCGAGATAGAGCGGCACGAGCGCCGCATGCTCGCGCGAGGAGCCCTGCCCGTAGTTGGAGCCGCCGACGATGATGCCGCCGCCCTCGCGCTTTGCGCGCTCCGGAAATTCCTTGTCACAGACGGTGAAGCAGAATTCGGAGAGCTTCGGCACATTTGAGCGGTAGGGCAGGATTTTGGTGCCGGCCGGCATGATGTGATCGGTCGTGATGTTGTCCCCGGCCTTGAGAATGAGCTTGCAGGCAAGATTCTTTTCCGGTGCCTTGCCGACGGGAATCGGCTTGATGTTGGGGCCGCGCTCCACGACGACGGCATCCGCTTCCGCGGGAGACGCGGGCATCTCGATGAGGTTATCGTTGATGTGAAAATGGGTGGGAACGGTGATTTCGGGCGCCTTTCCGAGGGTGCGCGGATCGGTGAGGACCCCTGCGATGGCGGACGCCGCCGCAGTCTCTGGTGAGACGAGATAAACCTTGGCGTCCGCGGTGCCGCTGCGCGCCTCGAAATTGCGGTTGAAGGTGCGCAGGGAAACGCCGCCGGATTTCGGCGAGAAGCCCATGCCGATGCAGGGCCCGCAGGCGCATTCGAGGATGCGCGCGCCCGCCGCGATGAGGTCGGCAAGCGCCCCGCATTCCGCGAGCATCGTGTAGACCTGCTTGGAGCCGGGCGAAATGGAGAGGCTGACGTCCGGATGAACGGTCTTTCCTTTCAGCATTGCCGCCACCGTCAGCATGTCGAGCATGGAGGAGTTCGTGCAGGAGCCGATGCAGACTTGGCTTATCGCCATGCCGGCAAGCTCCGAGACCGGGCGCACGTTGCCCGGACTGTGCGGACATGCCGCCAAAGGCGCAAGCTTTGAGAGATCGATCGTATAAACCGCGTCATAGACCGCGTCCTCGTCCGGCGCGAGCGGGATAAAATCGTCTTCCCGCTCCTCTGCGGCAAGGAATGCGCGCGTCACTCCGTCCGAGGGGAAAAGCGAGCTTGTCGCGCCGAGCTCCGCGCCCATGTTGGTGATGGTGGCTCTCTGCGGCACGGAAAGGGTCTTGACGCCCTCGCCGCCATATTCAATGATAGCGCCGACGCCGCCCTTGACGTCCAAAAGCCGGAGCACCTCAAGAATCACGTCCTTTGCACCGACGTAGTCGGGAAGCCTGCCGACAAGTTCAATATGGATGATCTTCGGCATTGTGATGTAGTAGGTGCCGCCGCCCATCGCGACCGCAACGTCGAGGCCGCCGGCTCCCATGCCGAGCATGCCGATGCCGCCCGCCGTGGGGGTGTGGCTGTCGGAGCCGATCAGCGTTTTGCCGGGGACGGCGAAGCGTTCGAGGTGGACCTGATGGCAGATCCCGTTGCCCGGTCGGGAGAAACGGATGCCGTGCTTTTTTGTCACGGTTTGTATGTAGCGGTGGTCGTCGGCGTTTTCAAAGCCGGCTTGAAGCGTGTTGTGGTCGATATAAGCGACCGAAAGCTCCGTTTTGACGCGCTCCGTGCCCATGGCCTCGAATTGCAGATAGGCCATTGTACCAGTGGCGTCCTGCGTCAGCGTCTGATCGATGCGGAGTCCGATTTCTGTGCCCGGAACCATTTCTCCGGAAACAAGGTGATTTTTGATGATTTTCTGCGCGATTGTGTAACCCATGATTCATTCCGTCCTGTCGTTATTTTTTTCGAGCGCCGTCAGCATATTGGAAAGCGCGCGCTCCACATGCGCCGATGTGAGCCGGTCGGCGGCATCTGTGTCGCCCCTCAGTATGGCGTCGAGAATCTCTCTGTGCTCCTCCACCGATTTTTCCAGTCTGCCCGGCACGGTCAGCGAAAGCTTCCGATACGCTTTGATGTTCCGGTGAAGCTCGGAGAGGATTCTGTATAAAATCCGGCTGCCGCTTGCCTTGTAGATCGCATCGTGGAACGTCGTGTCAAGCTCCTTGAGATGCTCGGTGTCTTTTTTTTGCAGATAAAATTCGGAAAGCTCGACGGATTCGGCGAGTGCTTCCTTTTCCTCCGGCGTCATCTTTTCCGCCGCCATGGCGGAGGCGAGTCCCTCGAGCCGCATGCGGATGCGGTAAACGTCGATGAGATCCTCTTTCGTCACGCCGACGACTACGGCGCCGCGGTTCGGCGCGATTTCGATGAGCCCTTCTTCCGCGAGGCGGTGAAGCGCGCCGCGTACCGGCGTCCGGCTGACGCCAAGCTTTTCCGAGATGCCGAGCTCTGTCAGCGCCTCGCCCTTTTTGAGCTCATCCGCGAGGATCGCTTCTTCCAGCTCCGTATAGACCTTTGCCTCAAGCGAGGCGGTATCTCGATTGATGATCATTTTATAAGTCCTCGGTAAAATGATTTAAGAATTATTTGCGCACAAAGCGTCCGGGCGCCAGTCTGTCGATGATGTGCAGAAGCTCCTCCTCGCTCATGACCGTGGTTCTCCCATCCGTGTACTGGCCGTCGATTTCTTTTTTCATATCGACGATGAGCGCGTCCTGCTTTGTCACCATTTGATCGGGCGAAAGGCCGTAATAGGTATTGATCCAGTAGGCGATGCCCGCAAGTCCGGATGTGTTGGAGATCGCCACCTCCGCCGGCCGGTTGAGAATTTTTTCGGTATTGAAGATGTTGTAGATTTCCGCGTCCTTCATGAGCCCGTCGGCATGGATTCCCGCCTTTGTCACATTGAAGTTTTCCCCGACAAAGGGGGTCATCGGCGGAATGTCGTAATGGAGCTCATGCCGGTAATAATCCGCGATTTCCGTGATGACGGTCGGATCCATGCCGTCGAAGGTGCCGCGCAGGGAAGCGTATTCGATCACCATGGCCTCGAGCGGGATGTTTCCGGTTCTCTCTCCGATTCCGAGCAGGGAGCAGTTGACGGCGGACGCGCCGTAAAGCCATGCGGCGACGCCGTTCACGACGCCCTTATAAAAATCGTTGTGGCCGTGCCATTCGAGCATTTCCGAGGTGACGTCCGAATAATGATGCAGTCCGTATACGATGCCGGGCACGCTTCGCGGAAGCGCCACGCCGGGATACGGAACGCCGTAGCCCATCGTATCGCACATCCGAACCTTGATCGGAATGCCGGATTCCTTGGAAAGCTCCGTCAGCTCATTGACAAAGGGCACGACGAAGCCGTAGAAATCCGCGCGGGTGATATCTTCGAGGTGACAGCGCGGCCGGATTCCTGCGTCGAAGGCCTGCTTGACGACGGCAAGATAGTGCTCGAGCGCCTGTGAGCGCGTCATACCGAGCTTTTTGAAGATATGATAATCCGAGCAGCTCACAAGGATACCGGTTTCCTTGATGCCGATGTCGTGAACGAGTGCGAAATCCTCTTTTTTGGCGCGGATCCATGTTGTGATCTCCGGGAATCTGAGCCCCAGCGCCATACATTTTTCGACTGCCTCCCTGTCCTTGTGCGTATAAACGAAAAATTCGCATTGACGGATGAGACCGTTTTCTCCGCCGAGCCGGGAGAGCATTTTATATAAGGTGACGATCTGCTCCGGCGTATACGGCGCGCGCGACTGCTGTCCGTCCCGGAAAGTGGTGTCCGTGATCCAGATATGCTCAGGGGTATTGAGCGGTACACGGCGGTGGTTGAACGCGATTTTCGGGATTTCATCATACGAATAGATTTCGCGGTAAAGGTTTGGCTCCTCCACGTCTTGGAGCGAGTATTTATACTGCGATTGTTCAAGCAGGTGGCTGTATGGATTTTTGGCGATCAAGGTGATGTCCTCCTGACTTATGTATTCTTGTATACAATTATACGTGTATTATATCGGAGAACATACGATTTGTCAATGCTTCTTGTGAAATTTTTTCGATGAAATATGAAATATCCTAAGTGACATAGTAAATCTATGTATTTTTGCATTAAAAATCATTCTATCTATTAAAATCTGTAAC